>JAFZYD010000102.1 GCA_017616475.1 Bacteroidales bacterium | reverse complement strand
TTAAGGTCAATGTCATCCACAAGGCCGTGGGTGCCATCTCCGAGAGCGATGTCCTGCTGGCGGTTGCATCCAACGCCATCATAATCGGCTTCCAGGTGCGTCCTTCTACCGAGGCCCGTCGCCAGGCAGAGAAGGAGGGCATAGAGATCCGTCTCTACTCCGTAATTTACGACGCCATCAACGAGGTCAAGGACGGTATCGAGGGTATGCTCGCTCCGGAAGAGAAGGAGGAGGTTACCGCCACCGCCGAGGTGCGCGAGACATTCAAGATTTCCAAGGTTGGCACCATTGCCGGCTGTATGGTCAAGGAGGGCAAGCTGACCCGCACCGCCAAGGTGCGCGTGATTCGCGACGGTATTGTGATTTACACCGGCACGCTGGGTTCCCTCAAGCGCTTCAAAGACGATGTCAAGGAGGTTGCTGCAGGCTACGACTGCGGTATGAACATAGAGAACTTCAACGACATCAAGGTGGGCGACATTATAGAAGCCTACACCATAGTTCAGATAAAGAGGACCTTATAATCTCTTGTATCTGCGCCAGTTACGTTCCAGGGCGCTTTGCCAGGGTTCGGTTTCTATGCCGAAGTCGCGGGCGATTTTGGAACAGTCAAGATAAGAATATTTCGGACGGGTTGCCTTCTGCGGGAACTCGTCCGATTTTATATTGTCCACGCGGCAGCGGCTGCCGGCGCAGTGCATAATGGCTGCTGCAAAATCGGCCCAACTGCATGGGCCGTTTCCGGTGAAATGATACACCTCGCCCCGGCGGTCGCCTATTCGGTCTGCGATGCGGGCGATGGCCGCCGCAAGGCTGTCGGCCGCGGTGGGGCTGCCAATCTGGTCGCACACCACGCCGATGCTCTCGCGCTCGGCTCCCAACTTCGCCATCGTCTTCATAAAGTTCTTTCCATAAGGGGAATAGAGCCAGGCGGTGCGGATAATCACGCCGCGGCAGCCCGTCTTCTGCATTGCCGCCTCGCCCGCCAGCTTGCTGGCGCCGTAAACGCTAAGCGGGGCGGGGGAGTCGCTCTCTTTGTAGGGCGTTTTCTTGCGCCCGTCAAACACGAAATCGGTGGAAATCTGCACCAGCGCGGCGCCCGCTTCGGCCGCAGCCTCCGCCAAAACCTTGACGCCGTTTTCGTTCACTTTGTAGCATAGTTCGGCGTTCTCTTCCGCCGCCTCCACGTTGGTGTATGCCGCGCAGTTGACAATTGTGTTTATGTCGTGCTCTGCAATAAAGCCGCGCACGGCCGTCGCGTCGCAAATGTCCAGCTCCGCATCGGTGGCAAACACGCCCCTGCGCCGTTTCAGCCGCCGCTGCAACTCAATGCCCAACTGGCCGTTAGCTCCTGTAATCCAAATCGATTTCATTGGAAAAGATTTTTACTACAACAAAAGTAGTGTTATATTTGTAATCTGCAATCAAAGGACGATTATGGATTACAATACATATAGAGAAAAGTTGATTCTTCCGGAGTACGGGAGGCACGTGCAGAAGATGATTGAGCGCGTGAAAGGCATAGAAGACAAAGAGAAGCGCAACGAGCAGATTCAGGCCGTGGTGAACGTTATGGCGCTGCTTAACCCGTCGCTGCGCGAATACCCCGATTACAAACGCAAGCTGTGGGATCACGTTTATGTGATTGCCGGCTACGACATCGATATAGATTCCCCCTACGAGGCGCCCACCCCCGCAAAGGCGGCGGCCAAGCCGGAACCCATCCCCATAGACAAAACCCCCATCAAGGCGAGCTGCTACGGCCGCAACATAGAGAATATGATTGACCTGGTGGCCGGCATCGAAGATGAAACGGTGCGAGTCGAAATGATCCGCAACCTGGCCCGCTATATGCGTCAGCAGTACCTAATCTGGAACAAGGACAGCGTCGCAGACGAGACCATCCTCAAAGATATGGCCCGTCTGGCGGAGGGCAAGCTGGAGATTCCGGAGGGCCTGGAACTGGGCGCGGTGCACGGGGAGTTCAACCGGCCGCGCGGCATAGACGTACGCCAGCAGTTCGGCAAGAAGAACAAGAAGAAGAAACATGGCCGTTAAAAAGAAGAAAAAGAAAAAACAGGCTCGCGAGCCGTGGCTTTCGCCGGAGAACAAGGTCGCTCTTCGCATCTTGCTGGGCGTGCTTTGCCTCGTGGTCACCGTCATTGTCACCGCGTCGCTGGTGTCGTATGCCTTCACCTGGAAGGCAGACTACAGCGTGTCGACCAACCCGGAGGTGTGGGGCCAGGATGTCCAGACGCAGAATGTCTGCGGCAAGATTGGCTATTTCATTTCCAATTTTTTGATAGCCAAGTTGTTCGGCGTGGGGGCCTATTGCATCCCCATCTTTTTGCTGGCGGTCACCATAGGTTGCTTCCGCATCCGCAAGGTTAACTTGCTGCGCTGCTTTATGCTGTGCCTTATGGGGTGCATAGTAATATCGCTGGCGGCTTCGTACATAGCCGGCTTCTGGAACGACTTTGTGCTCTCCACCGGCGCGGGCGGCTCCTACGGCCATTTTGCCAACCAGTGGCTGGGCTCCACAATAGGCCGGCTGGGCGCCGGCCTGCTCATAGGCCTGCTGCTTATCCTATGGCTCACACTCTGCACCAACAAAGTGGCGCTGGCCATCGATAATTTCATATACCGCACCTTCCACCGCACTCCCAAGGCGCCGGTTGTGGAAGATGATGTGGATGAGATAGTTATGTATCCGGAAGAGGGTCCGCTGGAGCCCGCAATAGCCCCGGCAGAGGTGGCGCCGGCAGCGGCTGCGGTTTCGCAGGCTGCCCCGGAAGAAGATGTGATTGACCTCGGCGACGGGCAAGATGCAGATTCGGAAGGGGTCAAGATTACCGTCGAGACCGGCGGTTACGACCCGGAAGCGAATATGGGCGAAGACGATATGGACCACCTGTACAACCCGCGTCTGGATCTTTCTAAATACGAATTTCCTTCGGTTGCCCTGCTGGACGACTACAAGAATCAGTGGTACGAGATTTCGATGGACGAGATGGAGCGCAACAAAAACCGCATCGTCCACACTCTGGGCAGCTACAAGATAAAGGTGGAGAGCATCTCCGCAAAGAAAGGCCCGACCGTAACTCTCTATAAGATTCGCCTGGCGGAGGGCACCCGCATCGCACAGGTCAAGCGGCTGGAGGAGGATATCGCTATGTCGCTGGCAGCAAAGGGCGTGCGCGTCCTGGTGCTGGAGGGGGCCATCGGTATCGAGGTGGCCAACGAAAAGCCCAGCACCGTGCCGCTCAAGATGATTCTCAATTCGCCTCAGTACCGCGAAAAGAGCGCTAAGATGGAGCTGCCGGTGGCGCTCGGCATCACCGTCACCAACGAGCCGTTCTTCCTGGATCTGGCCCGTATGCCGCACTTGCTTGTTGCAGGTGCCACCGGTATGGGTAAGTCCGTGGGACTCAACGCAATAATCGCGTCGCTGCTATATGCCAAGCACCCTTCGGAGATGAAGTTCGTGATGGTGGACCCCAAGAAGGTGGAGCTGGATTTCTACCAGGCTTTGGAGAAGCACTATCTGGCGGCTCTGCCCGATGCGGACGAGGTCATTATTACCGACACCACAAAGGTGGTTCACACGCTGCGCAGCCTGTGCTCCGAGATGGACGCCCGCTACGATTTGCTGCGGCTGGCGGCGGTGCGCAAGATTACGGAGTACAACGAGAAGTTCTTGAATCGCAAGCTCAACCCTCTCAAGGGACATAAGTATTTGCCTTATATAGTGGTTGTTATAGATGAGTTTGCCGATTTGCTTATGACGGCGGGCCGCGAGATAGAGGAGCCAATCGCCCGCCTTGCACAAAAGGCGCGCGCCGTGGGCATCCACCTGGTAATCGCCACCCAGCGCCCGACCACCGATGTAATTACCGGCACCATCAAGGCCAACTTCAATAGCCGCATAGCTTTCAAGGTGAACAGCGGCGTGGACAGCAAGACCATAATCGATTCTTCCGGTGCGCAGCGCCTTATAGGCCGCGGCGATATGCTGGTGCTCTACCCGGGGTCTGACCTGGTGCGCGTGCAGTGCGCAATGATAGACACGGCAGAAATCGAGCGCATCACCAAGTTTATCGGCGGCCAGAGGGGCTACAGCCACGTTTTCTGGCTTCCGGAATATCACGACGAGACGGAAGATGCCGGGGCCGGAGCAGCCAATTTGTCCAAGCGCGACGCTATGTTCGAGGAGGCGGCCAAGATTTTGGTGCAGACCCAGCAGGGCTCCACATCTATGCTGCAACGCAAGCTCAATTTGGGTTACAACCGCGCGGGCCGATTGATGGACCAGTTGGAGGCGGCGGGTATAGTGGGCCCGTCCAACGGCAGCAAGAGCCGCGACGTGCTGGTTACCGATTTCGATACGCTGGACCGCATTATAGAAGCGCTGGACCATCAGTAGGAAAGCCGCAGCGCCTTTTTGGCATCCATTTTGCCATAACCGCTATGTAAAAACCTTACAGCTATGAAGAAGATAGTCGTTATATTCTTTGCAACCTTGTTTGCCGTAACTGCGTTCGCACAGAACGAGGCAGAAACTCTTTGGGGTGAGCTCAAGAAGCAGGGGCAGGTTTCAATGGATTTCTCCCTCAGGGGGCTGGACCCGGACGGCGTGGTCGTTTCCAACGAGTCGGGCAAGGCCTATCTGCAGGGCGACTGCTACCGTGTGGAGTGCGGCCCTATGCTGATTTGCTGCGACGGCAAGTCTATGTGGCTCTACAACCGCGACAGCGATGAGTTGGTGATTGATGTGGACGAGGCGCTCCCGTTTATGAAGGCCTCCGACGTCAAGAAGGACCAGACCGGCGCCATAAATGCGACCTACGTTGCAGACGACATCACCTTCAAGGTGAAGATCACCAACATCGCCAATCCCACCGGCCGTTGGGATGCATCCTACTTCACAATCGACCCCGCCTCCCTCTCCGACGACACCATCGTCACCGATATGCGGTAGTTCTCGCACTTTCACATCTAAACGCAAACGACCCCGGTCTCCCGACTGGGGTTGTTGCATTGTTACCCTCGGCTGCGCGTAGCATTGCAGACGCGAAGCGTTTGCCGGCCAGGTTGCGTAGTGCCGGTTAGTCTTCGGGTTGTTTGAAGGTGGAGGGGCCTAAGGGGGTGGTGTGGCGTTTGTGGTGGCCGGGGGTGGAGAAGGAAACGGTAGCGCCGCCTTTCTTCACTTTGAGGTTTACCTCGGCGCCCATCATAAGCGGCAAATTGGGTTCGTCGTGGCCGGCCGGGAAGCCGCAGCACACGGGGATTCCGTATTTGCTGAAGTAGGAGACCAGCATCTGTTCCGCGCTTTCGTATCCCAGGTCGGGGTCGCTCTCCGTGAACTCACCCAGAATGACCCCCTTGCAGCGCTCCATAATGCCGCTGTTTAACAGCATATTCAACTGCCTGTCAATGTTGTGCAAGGATTCGCCGACCTCTTCTATGAACAGTATGATGCCGTCGCAGGCGGTTGCATCGGCGGCTGTCCCCAGGTTGGGGGCGAAGGTGCAGATGTTGCCGCCCACCAAAGTGCCGGAGGCTTCGCCTGCAATGTTGCAAGGGTGAGCCGGCAGCTTGTAAATAGGAATGGTGCCGGTGAGCATCTCGCGCAGCAGCACGCTGGAAACATCTTCGCCGTTGTTCTTGCCTATAGAAGTCGCCATTGTGCCGTGGATGCTGGCCACGCCGGCACAGGTCTCCATACCGTGCAGCGTAGAAATGTCGCTGTAGCCCACCAGCCACTTGGGGTTGGCCGTGAGTTCCGCCGCAGGGATACTGTCAATCATCTGGATGGTGCCGTAGCCGCCCCGGATGCAGATTATGGCCTTTATCGAAGGCTCGCGCACAGCCCACATAAAGTCCGCCACCCGTTCGCTCACCGTGCCGGCGTAGCGGTCCAGGAGCTGGTTGCAGGCATTGGGGCCTATGAGCGGCTCGAACCCCCAGCCGCGCAGCACCTCCGCCGCCCGGAACACGTTGGAATCGGCAGTGAAGTAGGAGGGGGCTATAAGGGCGATGGTGTCGCCGGCGTGCAAGAATTCCGGCACGACGCAGCGGGCGCCCTCCGGCAGCCCTTCGACTTTCTGGAACGCGGTCAGCACCACGGCTGCCGCCACAAAAGCAAACAGTATCTTTTTCATAATGGTTTAATTTTCAGCATTAAAAACATCGCGGATGGAGGGCCAGGCGGCGGGCAGCAGGCGGCGCAGTCGGCAGCGGCCGCACCACGCGTAGCGCTCTATATCTTCCTCAGTCTCAACCACGACCTTCTCGCGCCCGGCGGCCTTCATCGCGAACCAGTGGCTCTCCTTGAGCACGAACTCCCCGGCAGGGTTGTGCCAGGTGTGGTATGTCGTGCAGATGGGCGCGCCCAGTTGAAGGCGCCTCAGCCCCGTCTCCTCCGTCACCTCGCGCAGCGCGGTCTGTTCCAGCGTTTCGCCGGGGTCGACGTGCCCTTTGGGCATATCCCACGCCCCGCGCCGGTAAAACAGCAGCGCCCGTGGCCGTCCGCCAAAAAGACGCCCCAAAAAGCCCGGCGCCCTGCGCACCAATCCGCCCGCCGCCACTTCGCGCTTCAAAAGCGAAATGAACTCCGCAAAGGCAGCGTCCGGGTCGGCAGTCTCCACCGCCAGGCAGGCGATATCGTCCATAGTTTCGAAGCGGGCGGGGAGGGAGGCCAAATCGTCGCCCTCCTGCAGCGAGAGCACGACCGCCTCCGGGTCGTTAACCTCACCGGGCCGCGCAATAACCACGCAGCGGTCGCCAAAATACACTTTGTACATATCTGAGGGGCACTTTTTGGCGAAGTTAACCAAAATTCGTAAATTTGAAAGATTTAATTATGACGAATATGAAAAGCATTGAGAGGCAGGTGGCTAAATCCCTGCTGGAGATAGGCGCGGTGCAGCTCCGCCCGGAAGAGCCCTTCACCTGGGCGTCGGGCTGGAAGTCCCCCATATACTGCGACAACCGCAAGATTTTGTCCTATCCTGAACTTCGCAACCAGGTTTGCGACTTTATGGTAAAGACCATTCAAGATCATTTTAAAGACGTTGACGTTATTGCCGGCGTGGCTACGGGCGCCATTGCAATGGGAGCGCTGGTGGCCGACAGGCTCGGCAAACCGTTCATTTATATCCGCCCCCAGCCCAAGGACCACGGTATGAACAACCAGATTGAGGGCGTTTTCGGCCGCGGCGACCGCGCCATCGTAATAGAAGATATGATTTCCACAGGCTCCAGTTCGCTGGCCTGCGCCACCGCCCTGAGCGCTGCCGGCTGCATTGTAGACGGTATGGTGGCTATCTTCTCCTACAATTTCCCCTCCGCCCGCCGGTCGTTCGAACTGACCAGCCTGGAACTTTACACCCTGTCTAACTACGACGCCCTTATTGAGGAGGCTGTGGAGCAGAACTTGGTGAGCGAGAGCGATTTGGAACTGCTGCGCGAGTGGCGCTACCGCCCCGAGGCCTGGGGAAAATAGTATGGCAGACACTAACATTATTGGCAAGACGGTGCTTATAGACCGTCAGCCGGCGGTGCTGTACAGCGCCCTGGGCGACCTCAGCGCGCTGGTGGCGAATCTGCCGGAAGACAAGAAGGCTATGGTGACCGCCACGGAAGATACTATCTCCGCATCTTTGCAGGGGATGAGTTTCGGGATGAAGGTGGCGGAGCGCGTCCCGTTCAGCCGCGTTTCTTTTACCCAGACGGACGGCACCCCCTTCGATTTCTCCATAAAGGCGTTTTTCGACGAGGTGGAAGACCCTTCGCAGCCCGAGGCGGACGTCAAAACCAATTTCCATATCGAGTTGGACGCGCAGCTTGGCTTTATGATGAAGATGATGCTGGGCGGCAAGTTGCAAAGTTTGGTGGACAAGCTCACCGACACTCTTGCAGCGGCTGCGTCCGGCCGGCCGGTGGATCTCAACCCGGAGGCGTTCGTGTAGCCGGTGGCCGGTTTCCCTCAAGATTTTATAGATAACACCCGCGCCGTGTTCGGCGAAAGGGCGCAGGAGGTTTTGGACGCTCTGGCGTCCGGTGAGAGCGTCACGGCAGTCCGCGCCAATCCGGCAAAGATGGACCCCGCGGCGTTGGCCGGTCGGTTCGGCGCATCTTCTCCGGTGCCCTGGCGTGCCGATGCCTTCTATCTGGAGGAGCGCCCGGTGTTCGCGCTGGATCCGCTGTTTCACGCCGGTGCCTATTATGTTCAAGATGCGGCAGCGATGGCAGTCGGCACGGTGGCGGATGCTGTGATTGCGGCGGAGAACAGACCGCTTAAGGTGCTGGATTTATGCGCTGCCCCCGGCGGCAAATCGACCTGCCTGGCGGCTTCGCTCGGGCCCTCGGATTTGCTGGTTGCCAACGAAGTAATCGGCTCCAGAGCCGGCATTTTGGCGGAGAATTTGGTGAAATGGGGCTATGTTAACACAATTGTTACAAATAATGACCCTAAGGATTTTGCGCGGCTTGGTGCAACCTTTGATATAATACTGGCGGATGTGCCGTGCAGTGGCGAGGGGATGTTCCGCAAGGACTCCGAAGCTGTGGCTGAATGGTCGCCGGAGAATGTCCGGTTGTGCGTGGCCCGGCAGCGGCGGATAGTCGCCGACGTGTGGGATTCGCTGCGCGAAGGGGGATGGCTCATCTACTCGACTTGTACATTCAACACTCTGGAAAACGACGACAATGTGGAGTGGATTTGCCGTGAACTCGGAGCAGAATTGGTTCCGCTTTCAGAGGCGCCCTCCTGCGTCGGCAGATTGCTTCCCGGGGGGCTTCTCTCGCGCCTGGCGGCGCTCGCTCG
>JAFZYD010000101.1 GCA_017616475.1 Bacteroidales bacterium | reverse complement strand
CGCCGTCGCGGCCGTTGGTCTTTTCGTCCAGCGAAAGGTCCTTGATGGTGTCGCGCACCGTAGCCACATCCTTCACGAACACCTTCTGTCCGGTGGGAGTGGTGGTTACAACGATATTCTTTATCTCGCTGCTCTCTACATATTCGCTGCAGACCTCCAGGTTGTACTGCTCCCGCTCCATCTTTACCACTCCGCTGGAAAGGTTAGTGTTGTTGGCGCTGACAGCGGTGCCTATGGTCTCCATAGGGATGCCGAAGGCGTCCAGCTTCTGCTGGTCCACATCTATGTAGATGTAGCGGTCCGGGGCGCCCGAAATTGCTATGTTGCCCACGCCGTCCACGCGGTTAAGCTGAGGCATCACTACGTCGTTCAAAATCTTTTCCAGGCCCGGATAGCTGTCGCCGGCCGTTATGGAATAGTTGATGATTGGCGCTGCGGAAGAACTGAACTTGAAGATGTAGGGGTTGCTGCACCCGCTCGGGAGGTTGTCCTTGAGCATATCCACAAACGAACGGATGTCGTTCATAGCTTCGTCCAGGTCGGCCCCCCACTCCATCTCCAGGAGCACGGTGGAATAGTTGTCGCGGCTGGTGGAAGTGAGCCGCTTGAGGTGGTCCACCGAGTTGAGGCTGTTCTCCACCAGTTTGGTCACATTGACCTCAACCTCCGAGGCGCTGGCACCGGGATAGGTGGTCATAACGGTGATGTAGGGCGGATCCATCTCCGGGAAGCGGTCCACCGGCAGCTGCTTGAACGCAAACACGCCGATAATGACCACCGCCACATACACCAGCAGCGTCGTTACGGGGTTGTCAATTGCAGATTTATAGATACTCATCGCAAAATTCCGTTAATGAACCTCCTGAATATTGAGCTTGCAGCCGGGGATGAGTTTTTCTGCACCGGTGGTGACCACCTCCAGCCCCTCGGCCACTTCGTCTGCAATGACCTCGATTTTATCGTCGAAGCGCTGGCCAATCTGCACAAAAACGCGCTTGGCAACGCCGCCGTCGTTAATATAGATGTAACGGTCGTTGCTGCCGGTGAGCTTCTGCACGGACTGATAGGGCATCAGCAGCGCAGTGCCGCGGCCCATCTGCAGTGACGCGTGCACGTACATACCCGGGCGCAACTGCTCCGCCACGTTGGGGATGCGCAGCTTAACGTTGAAGGTGTGCGAAGTGGCGTCTATGGTGGGATAAACTATCTCGATGGTGGCGGGGAACACGGTGTCCGGATAGATGTCGCTCTTGACATCGACCTTCATTCCCGCCTTTACCTGCGGGTAGTAGGTCTCCGGGATGGCCATAAGCGCCTTGAGGGTGTTCACCTGGGTGAGTTCCAGAATAGCCTGGCCGTTGTAAAGCTCGCCGTCCTCGTAGTTCTTGGCCGATATAACGCCGCCGAACTGCGCCCTCACAAAGGTGTTGGCCTCCAAAAAGCGAAGGCTCTCGGCAGTCTGGTCGTAGCTCAGCTTGGTTTGGTCGTAGGTCTGCTGCGAAACGGCCCCCGTGGCCACCAGCGCCTCCAGGCGCGAAAGCTCCAGCGCCAGGTTGGCGTAGGTCAGCTTGGTGGTGTTGAGCTGCTGCTGATCCATCCGCACCAAGGTTGTGCCGCGGCCCACACGGCTGCCGACATCCACATAAATGTGCTCTATGCGGCCGGTGACGCTGGGCGCAACCGACATAGTCTGCCAACCCTCCACTGTGGTGGAAACGTCTATGGTGCGCATAACCTCCACCGGACGGAGCACGGTGGTCTCCACCAGCTCCTCGCGGACCTTCTGCTCTGCCTCGCCCGAGCCCTTCTTCTGCTGATTGCAGGAGACAAGGGCCAGCAGCGCTGCACAAACCGTCAAAAATCTATATCCTTTCATATATATTTCTGTTTTATTTATTCAATAGTTTTTCCAGGGCGATGCGGGCGTTCAAGAACTCCATAATTGACTGCACGTAGGTGCTTTGGGCATTTATGAGAGTAGTGCCCGTGTTGGTGAGGTCCATAGCGGAAGAATAGCCGTGCTCGTAGCGCTGGGAGATGTTGTCGAACACCCTTTGTGTAACCTCCAGGTTCTGCTTCTGGGCGTTGTATGTGTCATATGCAGTGGAAAGGTTGTAGCAGAGCTGGCTGTGCTGCACCTGCAGCTGCTGCTCGGTGTCGTGCATAGTGTTCTTCTGCTTCTCGTATGTCATACGCGCCGCCTGCACCTTCTTGGTCTGTTGCAGCGATGTGAACAGCGGCACCGAAAGGGTTGCGCCCACCATATTGGGCGGCGTCATATTCATAACGTTCGCGTCCTTTGAGAGATATTCCTTGTAGCTGTACTGGTGGTATGCAGAAAGCGACGGCATCGAACCCATAATTGTGGCGTCCAGCTGTTTCTTGGCCAGTTCTGTGCTCTTTTGCGCCAGCTGCCAGGTGTAGTTGCGCTCCATATCGAACTCCTCGCCAATAAGGCCCATATAGTCGTCCAGAGTCATAAGCCGGTCCAAGGTGTCGGTGAGGGCAATCTGCGTGTCGACATCTACATCCAGCAACAGGCGCATTGAGTTGTAGGTCATCTCCAGCGCCCGTTTGCTGCTGGAGATGCTGTTTTGCAGCTGCGCCACCTGCACCGCAATTTGGTCTGCGGCGGTCTGTTCGCTGGCCCCAACGCGCACGGAGGTCATTGTCATTTCGTGCAGACGCTGCAGGCACTCCAGGTTGCGCTCCAGCAAAAGGAGCACCTCGTCCGAAACCAGCGCGGAGAGATAGAGCGTCTTTACCTGGTTTGTGATTTCCTGCTCGCTCTGCTTGAGGGTGATGTCCGACATTTTGCCGGAAATGTCGCTTATTTGCGCATTCACCAGCATAGCCGGGGTAAAGGTGATGCTGGAGCGCAGGCCCAGCGTCACGTAGGGCGGCATCGCGATGGTCATACCGCGAAGGTCCATCTCATAGCCCAGAAAGTTGGAATAATCGCCGCTGCCGGTAATCTGGGGCAGCATCGCCGCAATCGCGGCCCACTTGTTGGCCTTGGCAATGCGCACGTCCAGGGCGGCGTTGGCCAGCGTGTTGTTGCGCTCCACCGCCAGGTCCATAGCCTGCTGCAGCGAGAGCGATAGGCGCTCCTGCGCATAAACAGTGAAGGCGGACAAAGATGTTGCAACTGCTACGAGTGCACACAATGCCGCCTTCTTTATTTTTTGTGTCATATTCTATTGTTGATAAGAGTCCCTCTGACGCTGCAAAAAATGCGCCACAGGCCGCTTAAATCAACAATTTTAGTCGAGACAATGACTCAATCGCTTGTTTATTTCTACAAAGCGCTCTTCGTCGAACTTGAACACCTTGCGGTCGTAGGTATAGAAACCGTTCAATTCAGTTTCGCAGTCGGTTGTCTGGGTGTAGATTGCCGCGGAAATGGCCATATCATCTACGTGCTTTAAAATGTGCTTGCCGTAGCGCACGTAGCGGTCCGTAGCGCGGGTCACGTCGGCCTCCAAGTTATGATAGCCCCAGCCCTCGCCGGCCCAGGTATGCTCCGGGACAAGCAGTCCTATGCCGCCGTATTCGCCCAGAACAACAATAAAATCGGGGTTGGGTGTGCTCCAGGGCTGCGGTTCGCCGGAATAGTTGTGGAAGTCGATAATGTCGCCGCAGGGGAACAGGTTGCCGCCGGAGGCCGCATTTACCAGGCGGGTCGGGTCCAGCAACTTGGTGCGGGTTGCCACCTCCATAGTGCTGAACTGGCCCCAGGCCTCGTTGAAAGGCACCCACACGATTATGCTCGGGTGATTGTAGAGCTGGTCTATAATTCCGGTCCAATCTTTCCAATACTGGTCGCGGCTGGCCTTGCTGCGGGCCCCTTCTGCCTCGAGATCCTGGCACACAGCACCGGCAAACTCCCACTTGGGGCTGCTGGCATAGTCGCCCTGGGGCATATCCTGCCAAACCATCACGCCCAGGCGGTCGCAGTGGTAGTACCAGCGGTCCGGCTCAACCTTGACGTGCTTGCGTATGGTGTTGTAACCCAGCTCCTTGGTGCGGATTACATCGAAGGCCAGAGCTTCGTCGGTCGGAGCGGTATAGAGGCCGTCGGGCCACCAACCCTGATCCAGCGGGCCCACGCAGAAAATGGGCTTGTTGTTGAGGGAGATGCGCAGCGTGCCGAAACCGTCTTTGTTTACCGACACCTTGCGCATAGCGGTGTAGCTGGACACTTCGTCCACCTTCTTGCCGCCGTCCTTTACCACAACCTTTACATCGTACAGGAACGGGTCGTCCGGGCTCCAGAGCTTGGGCTCCTTTACCTTGAGATAGATGTCGGAACCTGCTTCGCCCTTGCCGGAAGCGACCTGCTTGCGGCCTTCAAAGAGCTTCACCTCAACGGTGCCGGTGCCCAGGCTGGTGGTGGCGTTCACGGTGAAGGTATTCAAATCCAGATACGGGGTAATCTTGAGGTTTTTAATGTGGTTCTCTGCAACGGGCTCCAGCCAGATTGTCTGCCAAATGCCCGACACGGGGGTGTACCAGATGCTCTTGTTGTCGTTGCGCTGCTTGCCCACCGCATTCCAGCTGGCGTCGGTTTTGTCCGTAACCTTTATCACGAGTTCGTTGTCGCCCTTGTGGAGATATTCGGTGATATCTTCGCTGATTGCGGTGTAACCGCCTATATGCTTGCGCACATATTCGCCGTTAATCTTTATTTCGCTGATGCAGTCGATGCCGCCGCAATTGAGCAGCACGTGCCCCTTGAGCCAGCTTGCAGGCACCTTTATGGATCTGGAATAGGTGATTACAGAATCAATCCCAACCCTCCTGCCAACTCCGGAGAGGGCGCTTTCGACAGCGAACGGCACCAGAATCTTGCCCTTGCCGTTTGCCATCTTGTAATTCCAGAAGCCGTTGAGGTTCATCCACTTGGAACGAACCATCTGCGGGCGCGGATACTCCGGCAGCACATTGTTCACATCCAGATTCTCTCCCCACTCGGTGAGGATATGATCGCCCGCGGGGGCCCAGTCAACCTTTTCGGTCTGCTTGCCGCAGGCAACTGCCAAAGCCGCCACGGCCAACAAAAGCAAAAACTTTTTCATATATCTGTTTTCAAAAATTTGCGTTACAAACAGCAAAGTTAATAAAAATAAAAGACCAGCCGCAAGGCCGGTCCTTTATTTTCACCTGAAAACCAGGGAGACAGGTTTAGTCGCTCAAAGAGAAGCGGCAGAAACCGGTAACCTTGGCGGCTGCATCAACGCTCTTGATATAATCTTTCACGCTGATTTTGCCCTCCATTACGAACTCCTGGTTCTCCAGGGTCTGCTCCTTGAAGAATTTGGCCAGACGACCCTTCGCGATGTTCTGGATCATACCCTCGTTCAGGTTTGCAGCCTGAGCGGCGGATACGGTTGCAATTATCTCGCGGGCCTGTGCAGCCTGAGCCTCGGTGAGCCAACCCTTTGCGGTGTTGGAGGAGATGTGGTCGTCGCTGTCGCAGTGTGCGGGGTTGATGCCTGCTTTCTTGAGAGCGTTGTCCACAGCCTTGCGGATCTGCTCTTCTTTGGTCTTCTCGACAGCCACTTCCAGCTCCTGCTTAACCACGTTCTCCGGAACGCTGGCCTCGTCTACTGCAACGGGTTTCATACTGGTAACCTGCATTGCGATGTGCTTTGCCAGGTCTGCAGAAACGGCCTTGTTGAAGCCTACGATTGCACCGTCCTTGCGGGTGAAGTGGATATAAGAGCCGATATATTCGGCCTGCATCTTTGCATAGTAAGCAATTGCGTGTTTCTCACCGCATTTTGCTGCCTGCTCGGTGATGAACTCGGCAACGGTCTGGCCGTTTGCCATTTTGGTGTTCTCCAGAGCCTCCTTGTTTTCCGGGAGAGCTGCGAATGCAGCGTCGGCAACAGCGTCAGCGATGGCTTTGAACTCTGCAGTAGCAGATACAAAGTCGGTCTCGCAACCAAGAGCCACCAGGATGGCGGTCTTGTTGTCGGGAGAAATACGTGCAATAACGGCACCTTCGGTGGTCTCGCGGTCGGCGCGCTTTGCAGCGACCAGCTTACCCTTCTCGCGGATTATTTCCTGAGCGCGGTTGAAATCGCCTTCGGCCTCAACGAGAGCCTTCTTGCAATCCATCATACCTGCGCCGGTCATTTTGCGCAATTTAGCAACATCTACTGCTTTAATTTCCATTTCGATAGAATTAAAAGGGTTAATAATTACTCAGCAGGTGTTTCTGCGGCAGCCTCTGCGGCAGCCTCGGCGGGAGCCTCGGCGGGAGCCTCGGCGGCCTCCTTGCGGGTGCGGCGGGGACGTACCTTCTTGGCGGGTGCATCTGCATCTTCGCCCTTGGCCTCAGCCTCTTTGTCCTTGTCCATAGCACGCTCTGCAGCGCCCTCTGCGATAGCGGCGCAAACAGCGTCCATCACGATTGCGATAGACTTTGCAGCATCGTCGTTAGCCGGAATTACATAATCAATGTTGGTGGGGTCGCAACAAGTATCAACCATTGCAAATACCGGTATGTTGAGACGATTGGCCTCGCGAACTGCGTTCACCTCTTTCTGAACGTCAACAACGAACAGTGCGGAGGGGAGGCGGGCAAGGTCCTTGATGGAACCGAGGTTCTTCTCCAGTTTGGCTTTCTGGCGGTCAATCTGCAGACGCTCGCGCTTTGCGAGAGTGTCATAGGTACCGTCTTCCTTCATCTTGTCGATGGAGGTCATTTTTTTGACAGCCTTGCGGATGGTGGGGAAATTGGTGAGCATACCGCCGGCCCAACGCTCTGTTACATAGGGCATTCCAACGGCTGCAGCCTTCTCGGCCACGATATCCTTGGCTTGTTTCTTGGTGGCTACGAACAGCACTTTGCGGCCCGTGCGGGAGAGCTGCTTGAGGGCGTTCGCTGCCTCATCTATTTTAACTACAGTCTTATGCAGGTCAATGATGTGGATCCCGTTCTTCTCCATAAAAATGTACGGAGCCATTTTAGGATTCCATTTTCTCTTCTGGTGACCGAAGTGAACACCTGCATCAAGCAAGTCTTGGAAATTTGTTCTAGACATTTTAATTAATTTGTTTTTTGTTGTTTTCTCTTTTCATCAATATGAGGGTAGCAATCGGAGATTGGTCTCTCATATTTTCCGCAGCGGTACAAACTATGGGTAGCAATACTATTGGTCCCGTAATTTTAAATACCGGCTGTGCAATAAGTAAATCAGTGTTAATGTTAACGTTTGCTGAACTGGAAACGCTTACGTGCACCAGGACGGCCCGGTTTCTTTCTCTCGACCTCGCGAGCGTCGCGGGTGAGGAAGCCGTTGGACTTCAGAACGGGGCGATAGGCCTCGGTGTCCACTTTGCAAAGCGCGCGGGCGATTGCAAGGCGGAGAGCCTCTGCCTGACCTTTGATTCCGCCGCCATCAAGG
>JAFZYD010000010.1 GCA_017616475.1 Bacteroidales bacterium | reverse complement strand
CGACACCAAAAACAGGGAGTAGCGCTAGCGGACTTCTTTACCGAAAGGGAGAATTGAGTAGATTGCGAGACGGAAATGGAGGATGCCCCACGGCAGGCCCACGATGGTTATGCAAAAGATGAGGCCGCACACCAAATGAATCACGGCAATCTCCCACCAACCGAGCAGAATCCATATCAGATTCATCACCACGGACAGGCACCCGGGCTCGTTAGGCTTGTTCACAATTTCGTGTCCGAACGGCCACATCGCAAACGTGCCAAGCTTGAACAACTGCACCCCGAACGGAATCCCAATAATCGTGATGCACATCAACAGCCCCACGGCGTAGTATATCAAAGCGACCAGCAAGCCGCCAAGTATCAACCAAAGAATATTTCCAACGGTTTTCATATCGATGCAAATATAGACAATCTTCCGAAATCCCACCATTGCATCCGCCCCGGGCGCAATCCTGAAGCTTGCAAAGTCACGACGCTTTGCTGCGGCGGCAGCATGCTCCCGGGGGGCTTCTCTCGCGCCTGGCGGCGCTCGCTCGTACCATCACACCCCCGGAGAAGCAACTGCCGACCTACGCATATGCGCCGCTAGACGCCGTGGGACCGGCGATTCTGCCAACCCGAAATTCACAGGCTGCGCAGATGTGCCTCAGAAGCCACTACAAAACGTTGCCGTGCAGCCTCCGCGTCGAAATTGCCCCGGAGGCTGCATCAACCAAGTCCACATTCCCGCCAGCGGCCACCCCCTGCAGCCTGTGAATTTCGGCTAACTTCCCCACAATATGCTCAACTGGCCGAGGTCGTTTCATAACTGCGACACCTCGGCCACTCCAAAATCATAACTCGCACATATTCAACCCCTTTCAAAATAATGGTGTACGAGATTCCCCCACCCTTCAATCGACCTCGGCCGCACAAGCCATTTTATGATTCGGAAATAAATGCCCGCCCGGGCAAAACGCATCGTTATACTGGGCGATACGGAGGGGCTTCCTTTCGGGGGGCGTCAGGGCTGCCGGCTTTCACGGGGTGGACGGTGGCGCCGCACGGAGGGTTCTTGGCCATTTTGGGGCCGGAGGGCGTTTTGGCCGGGCCGACGGGGTAAAGCGAAACGGGCGTAAAAGAGTCCGGAGCTTGAAAGTTTTTAAGGGCGGATCTTCGCCCAAGAAAACTTTTCAAGCTTTAGGCTTACGCCCGTCGCGGCTCTTGTGCAGATGCGCCCGGCGTCCCGGAATCAGGGACGGCGGTAAAAGAAAACGGGGAAAAGTGCGACTGACGTCCCGGAATCAGGGACGGCGGGAACAGAGAAAAAGATTATTCCACGCGGTGGTAGTATTCGACGCGGTGTTCGAGGACCTGGCCGTCGTCGGTTACAATGGGGTCGTAGGCCAGTGTCCAGACGGGGTTGGTCCAGACAGGGTCGGCATTTACAATGAAGAAGACGGCCCAGGCGCCCGACTTGAGGCCGTTGAAGGTGAAGAGGTCGCGGTAGTAGCAAAGGTAGCCGGCAGAGAAGATGGTGCCGTCGGCAAGGGCGGCGGTGAACTTGCAGAAATCATCTTTGTACTCCTTGGCCAGATAGACCTTCTCGCCGCTGGACTCGCTTTCGAAGTACATATCCTCCGGGAAACTGTATGTATACGGATAGAACGTGTATGACATAATATCCAGCCCGTCCGACTCGCGCACAGTCTGAATGGTCTGCTCCGGCATCGCGAAATTATAATACACCGTAATAGAATCCAGCACCCAGGTCATCTGCTCCGGAACCATAGCCTTTTCCATTGCCGTGGGCGCGTAGGACTCCTCCTTGAGGCAGGATGTAAACAATGCAGCGGCTGCTGCAACTACCAAAAAGAACCTTTTCATATCACAACCATTAAACTGCACAATAAATGCAGTAACAAGCCAAATATAACAAACTAACCCTGATGTGCCGGACGAAGCAAATCCAGAACCACCTTCACCGGATTGAAAGTCTCCACAGGGACCTCAACGAACAAAGTGTTCCAATCGCTCATAGCACCGTTCCACAGGCCGGGCATTTCGAGCGCCTTGAGCTCACGCCCCTGGTAACTCTTGCTGCTCATAAAGCCGGCGTCGGCATCTACACGCGGCAGCAAATCGAACTTGCGACCCTTGGAATCGCGCAGCAGGCACACCAAGTCCACAGGGTTGAAGTGGGTGGCGCCGGCCATAGCCGACATTGCAGCGGGATCGTTCTTGGGAATCTGAACGCTTTCCAGAATCTGCAGCGAAGTGGTGCCGTCGCGCCCTTCGACAATATACGGGCCGCCGCCCGGCTCACCCTCGTTGCGCACCATACCGCACACGCGGATGGGGCGGTCCAGTTTGGCGCGCAAGGCAGCCACGCGGGCCTCGAAAGAAGCTGCGGCGGGCATCTTTACACAAAGTACGGAGTCCAGGAAGCCCTCTATTTCAGAGCAGAGCTCAGGTGAAGGCGCACTCTCCAACCGGCGCAGATAGTCAAAGATGCGGTCGCGCAGCTTTAGCGCCTCTCCCATAAGCACCCGCTTGTAAAGCGATGTGGCAGGGAGCAACTTTTCGTGGGCAACATTGTCTATATTCTTTATGGAGACCAGCTCGTGCTCCACCTTGTTCAAATTGTAAATCAGCGCCCCGTGGCCAGCCGGACGGAACAAAAGCTCACCGGAGGCGGTGCGGAACGGCCTGTTTTCCATATCCACCGCAATAGTGTCGGTCGCCTTGTCCTGATAGGTGAAAGTAATGTTGTACTTCACGCCGTAGCGCGCCTCGAAAGCTGGCTGAACCTCCGCCAGAGCCGCCTCGAACAGGTCGCGATGCTCCGGCGAAATGGTGAACACCAGGTTGCAGACGCCCCCATCGCCGCGCATATAATCGGCAGCTTCAACCAGATGCTCCGCCATAGCTGTGCGGACCTCACCGGCATAGCGATGAAACTTTAGCACGCCTTTGGGCTTTGAGCCGTAGCCGAGCCCCTCCTCCTCCAGCAAAAGCGAGAGCACCTTCTTGCGGTATGCAGCAGAATCCTCCGGCGTGCCGAACATCTCCGAAGTGTAGAATGCGAACTCCTTGATGCGGGCGGCCAGCTTGGCGCCGGGCGCGTCGGCAGGGAGATCTTCCCCCGCTTTCAACTTGTCCAGCCCGGCGAACATATCCTTGAACATACGCGAAGCCGCGCCCGAAGCGGGCACGAACTTGCACTTGCCGCGGATGTCTGCCTTACTGTAATAATCGGCAGCCGCAGCTGCTTCTGCTTCTGACAGGACACGGATGCCGCGGCCGGGCACCGCCGCCCCCACTATCTTCATTGCGGGGAAGCCCTTTTTAAAACGGTCTATCTGCTCTTCAATTTGGTGCAGCGATGCGCCTCGCGCTTCTATCTGCCGGATATCGTCGTGAGTAAACATATATTTGAGGATTTAATAATCGTTTATCTGCTGCCGCCGCCAAAGCCGCCGCCGGAGAAGCCTCCGCCACCGCCAATCGAAGTCCATCCTCCGCCGCCTCCGATGCGTCCGGAAGACTGCGCCGCAGCCTGCGCCGTTGTGGCATTCAAAATGGAATTGTAGGCCATAATGCGGTTCAGGTTGATGAACGTAGGCAGTGTGGAAACATCGCTGTCGTACTGCTTTGCGAACTGGTCGAAGTCGGCCGGATAGAGCTTCTTGAGCTGTGCGGTGACCTCGTTGGCAATGCCGTAGAGCTGTGCAAACACAAGATAGTCTTTCCACAGGGCGACCTCTGGAACCTCACGCTCGTCGCTCAAAGTGAAATCTTTGAGATAGTTCTTGAACTGCAGCACCTCCTGCGCTTTCTCCTTACCAATCTCGGTGCTGTTGCCGCGACTGTCTATGCGTCCCATCCATTCCAGATACTTGCCGCCCTCGTTCTCTGCAGTCTTGGGCCACTTTATTATGCGCTCGCAATGCTTCTTGCTCCAGCGCTCCATCTCGTTAGCCTCCAGAATCTTGTTGTCGCCGGCGGCCTCCACAACCATATTGAACAAGGCGCGCTCGGCTGCGCTCTCAATATCGGCATCGGTCTTGAGGTGCAAATCGTAGCGCTTCTTGCGGCCGTTCACGGGAACCGGCACCGCCTTCTTTTCCAGCACCCACTTGAGCATACAAGCGCCAATAAGGTCCTTGCTGCGGTCCTTGGGGAAGAACCGCTCGCCCTTTTGGAGCACATAATAAGAGGCGAACAAATTGCCCTCCTGGGGCACGTCGTGGTGCCAGCCGTCCACCTTGTATACGCCGTAAATCTTTTTGGACTGGGTGCGGCCGGTCGCCTTCTGGATAATTAGCCACACTAGAAGCAACAGCAGCGGCACAATTGCTATAAGAGCCACGACCAGGGCAAAGACACCCATCTTTTCCTCTTCCGTTTTATAGTCGCTGCCGCGGAAAGCCTTCTTCTGAAGCTTTTCGAACGATATATCGCGGGAAACGGCAGGCTGAAGGAGCCCCTTGTCGAAGCGGGCCAGCACAATAACCTTGCGCTGCTTGCTCATAGACTCTGTGCTGGTGCAGATAATTTTGCCGTCTTCCACCTCAATGTTGCCGTTGAACCCGAAGCCCCAGACCTTGACATTGTCGCTGGTCCACGGCTCGCCGCCAGTGGCATTCTCTATTGTTACGGAAGCCCGGGAAATGGGAGCTATGCCGGGATTTACAAACATAAAGTTGAAACCGTCGGCATCCTGCAGACTCTGCACCAGGCCGGTGACATCGAAGCTGGCCTCCCACACGTGGCGGCCCAAACTCCCCTGCCCCCAGCAAAGCTCAACTCCGTTTTTCTTCTTTACAATGCCGCAGCGGAAGGCTTTCTGCTGCATATTGCGGTCTATATCCCAGGCGGTACCCTCGCTGGTGTAGATGCGGTCTCCCTCGCACACGGTGAGGTTGGACACCGACATCCTGTCCAGATTTTCCATAGGGATGTACCACTCGGTGCCGGAAGTGACAGTGGCGTCCCACACCTGGGTGATGCGGGCGCTGCCGTCCGCATTAACCACAGCGGTAACATCCACGCTGTGAACCTGTTGTGCACTAAGCGCAAAGGTTGCCAGAGCGGCAAAGAAAGACAGAAGGAACTTTTTCATTACGCGTCACCCATTCCAAGCGGAGCTATTGTGAGCCCCTGCTTGCGAATCTTTATTTCGCCGTTATCCGATTCGTATTTTGCAATATTATCGCGAAGTGCCATAAGAAGGCGCTTTGCATGTTCCGGAGTCATCACAATGCGGCTGGCGACCTTGGGTTTGGGCACGCCGGGCATCATCTGCACGAAATCTATCACGAACTCGCTCTGGGAGTGGGTGATTACCGCCAGGTTGGAATAGGTTCCGCCCGCCATTTCGGGGGAAATCTCGATATTGATTTGTTTGGTGTTTTGATTGTCCATAGCTATGAATTATTTTGCGAATGCGACGCTGCGCACCTCGCGGATTACTGTAACTTTTACTTGTCCGGGATATGTCATTTCGTCCTGGATCTTGCGTGCCACCTCTGCGCTTATTTCGTCGCACTCGGCATCGCTTACCTGGTCTGCGCCCACAATCACGCGCAGCTCACGGCCCGCCTGGATGGCGTATGCCTTGACCACGCCGTTGTGCGAAGCGGCAATGTTCTCCATATCTTTGAGGCGCTTGATGTAGCTCTCGATTACCTCGCGACGGGCGCCGGGGCGCGAACCGGAAATGGCGTCGGCAACCAGCACTATGGGAGCGATGAGGGTGTTCATCTCAATCTCCTCGTGGTGAGCGCCTATGGCGTTGCAAATCTCCGGCTTCTCCTTGCACTTCTCCGCTATCTGCATACCGACAATGGCGTGCGGCAGTTCATATTCCTCTTCTGCCACCTTGCCGATGTCGTGCAGCAGGCCGGCGCGCTTTGCCAGCTTGGGGTTGAGCCCGAGCTCGGCCGCCAGAATGGCGGAGATGTTGGCCACCTCACGGGAGTGCTGAAGCAGGTTCTGGCCATAGGAACTGCGGTATTTCATACGACCCACCATCTTGACCAGCTGGGCGTTGAGGCCGTGGACACCGAGGTCTATGCAAGTGCGCTTGCCGATTTCCATAATTTCTTCGTCAAGCTGCTTGGTGACCTTTGCAACCACCTCCTCGATGCGGGCGGGATGGATGCGGCCGTCGGCCACCAGTTGGTGCAGCGCCAGGCGCGCTACCTCGCGGCGGACGGGGTCAAAGGCAGAAATGAGGATGGCTTCAGGGGTGTCGTCCACAACTATTTCCACACCTATCGCGGCTTCCAGGGCGCGGATATTGCGACCCTCACGGCCAATGATGCGGCCCTTGATTTCATCGTTGTCGATGTTGAAAACTGTAACGGCGTTCTCAATTGCGACCTCGGGCGCAGTGCGCTGTATGGTGTTGATAACTATGCGCTTGGCCTCTTTGCTGGCGGTGAGACGGGCCTCGTCCATAACATCGTTAATGTAGCTCATAGCCTGAGTCTTGGCCTCTGCCTTCATACTCTCCATAAGCTGCTCCTTGGCCTCCTCTGCGCTCATTCCGGCAACCTCCTCCAGCTTGCGGATGGCGCCTTCGCGCATACTCTCGTATTCTTCTTTCTTCTTATTGAGTATTTCCAACTGGTGCTGGAGGTTCTCTTTAATCTGGTCGTTCTCCTTGACCTTGCGGGCAAGTTCACTGGCCTGCTGGCCGACCTGGCTCTCTTTTGCGCGGATGCGGTTCTCGACCTGCGCTATCTGGGCGTTCTTCTCGTTTATTGCCGCCTCGTGCTCGCTCTTGAGCTGGAGGAACTTCTCCTTGGCCTGGATAATCTTCTCTTTCTTGATGTTTTCCCCCTCAAGTTCGGCGTTGCGGATTATTTCTTCGCCCTTTTTCTTGAGGATTACTCGTCGGATAAAAATGTAGAGCAGTATTGCGACTGCTGCAGCCAGAACGGCTGTGATGATATATGGTAACATTATATAAGTTATTGTTAAAAGTTCTTGTTTAGCAATAACCTACAATTGGTCTCCCGCTACGATTTATATAAAAAGGCCGCTAGTTACTGTAAGTCCAAAAATCTTTTATAGTAAGATTTAGCCCAGCGGTTTATGCCGCAAACTTCCTCCGTCCCATAAATGGAATCCCCGTAAAGGGTAACCTAGGCCCGTTTTTGGCAGCCGTGAACTCTTTTGGATGTTTAAAATGTTGATTTTGGCAAAGAGTCAACTAACGGCCACTGTTTATGTATTCGTCCAAACGCTTGTCGAGGGTTTGCATACCTTCCACAAAATCCTTGACGTCATCTTTTTGTTCAAGCGAAATATACTGCATCACGAACTCCATCAGCACTATGCTCAGAATGTCCTGCATATCTTTGGTGGCATACTTGGAAGCATAGAAGGCAACCTTCTCCTCTATCTTCTTCACGGAATCCCGCACCCGCTCCTCGTTCTCCGGCAATATGTGAAAGGTGAACTTGCGCCCGCCTATCGTAACTGTTATTTTCTGCTTCTCTTCCATAGTATGTTACATATTCAACATTGCTATGCACTCGTCAATCTCCTTAATTACTGCGTTCAATCTGCGCTTTGCTCCCGCACTGTCCTGTGGTGACGTAAATGCGCCTGCCAACTGTAAGTTATTAAGTTTATCTTCTAGTGTTTTTATTTTTTGTTCCGAAACTGTCTGTTTTTCTTTGTATTGTGCTATCTGGCCGCGGTATGCGTCCGCTTCCTGCTCCAGCCGGGCGCACTTCGCGCGCTCCGCCTCGTACATCGAGATGAGCTTCTCGACCTTCGCAGAAATAGAGCTTATCATATCCTCGGCCATAGGTTTTACTTATTGGTTTTACAATCCACAAAATTATAAATAAATCTTGCAAATATCAAATCACACCTTAACAATCCCTTTACGTGTACGGCCGTCTGCATATACAGTGAGCGGCTCGTCGAATTCCACCATACGGAACCACTCGCCGTCGTATAATGCGGGGCGGGCGTCCAAGATCGCCTGATTAAAGATGCCTTCGCCGGCAGAAGGGTTCAGCGAGAAGTAACCGACGCCCAGGCTGGTCACGTTCTGGAAGAAGTGTGTGCCCTGGCTGGCCTCTATGTTGAAGTTCTTGAGAGCCATCTCCACAATGACCTTTGCTTCGGAAATGTGGCCCCACTTTACCGGCACGCCCAGGTTGGGGTCGGAAGAGCCCCAGCGGCCGGTCCCGATCAAGATATATTCGTGCCCCTGTTTTTTCATCTCAGTGTTGAGCCTGTACAACTCCTCTGCTATCTCATTGGTCTTGAGGGAGTTGAACTTGTCGAACTTCATATATATCACGTGTCGCAACCCTTTTAGCTCGCCAACGCCCAGCGTGCACTCGGAGTAGATTATGGCATCGTCGGTGGTCACCTGTTCCCAATCTACCTTGGAATCTTCCATCCCGTTGATGATTGGCCTTATCTGCAGGAAGTTGAATACGCGGGGGGCACCCGGCTCCACATCCATATTCACGGCAAACTCAATTTCCACCGGGCACCGCAGCTCCTCCTCACCAATCTTGAGCAGGTCGCTTATTATGTCGGCCAGCGGGAAAGAGTTGTATTTGAGGATGCTGTTGAAGGTTATCACCTTGAACGATTCGTTGAAGGTCGGCCCTTCGCTAATGCGGTTGTTGGCGTAATCGTAGTTGGAGCAGACAAATCGGGCGTTGCGGAACTTGCCCACCTTGCTCACCGGCAGCCGCTCTATATTGACCGCCTCGTCGGTGGACGGGAGGAACTTGGCGGGATCCAGGTTGAGCGCCAGCACCTCGGTCTGGGCGTCGCTTATGGTGAGTTCCACGGTGGATGTCTGGAGCACTTTGTCGGGGTACGCGGGGCAGAAGCGGAGCGTCTTGCCGCCGTCCACCACCTCCTTGCCGAGGCCCATCACCACGTTGCACACGCCGTCCTCCGGGTTTTCATAGCCCAGAGGATAGAGGTTGCGCGAACGGGCCACGCCGGAGAAGGTCGGGAAATAGTAGCCGTCCTGCTCGGTGCCGCACACCTCCTGCACCAGCACCGCCATCCGCTCTTCGGAAAGGACGTTCTGGGAGGTTTGGATGTAGGCCCTGGAGCTGGCGAAATAGACCGAAGCGTATACGCTCTTGATGCCGCGGATTAGCATTCGCAGCATTTGGCCGTCGTCTTCGCAGCGGGGAATCATATAGGTCGAGTAGACACCCGCAAAAGGCTGGTAGTTAGAGTCTTCCAACTTGGACGAAGAACGAATTGCAAGCGGCCTGCGGCAGGTCGACACAAACTTTTTGAGCTTGCTGTGCAGGCTGTGCGGGATGGTAGAATTGAGAAACTCGCTCAAAATGGTGTTGTCGTCGTCTTCGTTCTCAATTATGTATTGCAGGCTGTTGCTGCTTATGAATTCCTCAAAATAATCTGTGGAAATAACCACGCTGCGCGGTATTGTGATGCGCACGTCGGGATATTTCTTGTACTGCTCATGCTTGGCAATTATGCCGTTCATAAAGGCCAGGCCGCGCGCTTTGCCGCCTATACTCCCCTCGCCTATCTTGGCAAACGACACGGCGTCGCTGTAGGTATCTTCGTCAAAACTGGCAACGATGCCCTGCCCCAGCAGGATGCGGTATTCCCGCAGCAGGCGCACGATGGCCTTGCGGTGGTCTTCCGTGCTGGCAAACTGGCTGCTGTTCATACTGCGCAGCACCTTGGCGATGGGGAACAAACCCCTGGCGTAGAGCCATTTGGAAAGGTGCATCTGCCCCAGGTGATATTCCAGCGCCTCGTCGGGCACAGTCTCTATTAGCTTTTGCATCTGGTAGAGGTCGTGCGCCCGCCCCAGTTCCAAACCGCTCTTGGGCTCAGTAAAAATAAAGTCGCCGAAGCCGAACTCGGAATAAATCACCTTGCGCATATTCTCCAGCAAATTCTTGCTGGTCTTGGGAATGAAACCCGCGCCAAGCGACTGGGCCAGAGCCTTATATTCCACCTGCGACGACTGCATAATTACCGGCATCCACGGTGTCTGTTCCTTGACCATCTTGCAAATATCCACGCCAGCGTCAGATTTCTCAGTTTCGCTAAGGTCGCCCTTGTGAATAATCATTCCAAGGTCGGTAATGACGCCCAGCAGGTTGTTTTTGTACTTCTGGTAGAGTTCCACCGCCTCGGTGTAGTTGGTAGCCAGCAGCACTTTGGGGCGCGACCGTTTGCGGGCAATCATCTGCTGCTCGTTATAGGCGTCCTTTATGAATTCGCTGTTTTGAAGCAGTATAATTCGGTACAATTCAGGCAGATACGACGAATAGAACCGGAACGAATCCTCCGCCAGCAGGATGGCCTGCACTCCGCCCTCCAGAATGTCGCGCTCTGCGTTGAGCCGGTCCTCGGCCAGTTTGATGATGGCTATAATAAGGTCCGCCGTGCCGTGCCAGCAAAAAATGTTATCGATGGCATCGCAGTGACTCTCCTCCACCCTGCGGTAGATTTCGCGGGAGAAGCTGGTGATAAGGAACACCGGCATTGTCGGTATAATGCTCTTTATTTTGCGGGCAAAATCAAACACGGTCATACCGCCCACGTTGTACATAGTGAGCACAAAATCAAAATGTTCTTCGCCCTGGAGCCGGTCCAGCGCCTCCGCCGCGCTGCTCACGCGCACTATTGCGGGCGGGTTGCTCATATTGAGCTCTATGTATTCGCTGTTTATTTGGGAGTCGATGTGTCCGTCTTCTTCCAGCGTATAACCGTCGTAGCTGCTGCACACAAGCAAAATCTTGTGTATGCGGTATTTCATATAGTCGTGCTGCTGTTCGCCGCCGAAGGAAAATTGCTCGTAGTCGTTCATAACTTGCTTTAAATGGCCTCCAAAATTAGTGATTATTTTAATTTTATTAAACCTTGGGGTATATTTGCAATCTAATGACAAGTATGAAAAAGACTATTCTGTTTGCATTATTTGCAATTGCCGCATTTCTGGCACCTTCGATTGAGGCCTCGGCACAGCCCAAGGCGACCGTCAAACTCACTCTGGTTGACACGCTTACCCGCGAACCCGCATCGTATGCAGCGGTAATGCTGCTGCCTGCCGGCGACACCGTGGCGGAATACTACGCCCTGGCGGGCCTGGACGGCAAAGCCTCGTTCGAAAAAGTAAAATATGGCAACTATACCCTCAAGGCGGAACTGATGGGCTACGAAACCCTCCAGCGCCCCCTGGAAGTGTCCAAAAACAACATAAACCTCGGCACCATCGCCCTCAAGGAGGACTTTGAAATGCTGCAGGGCGCCACAATATCGGCAGTGGGCAACGCCATCACCATCAAACAGGATACAATAGAATACACCGCATCGTCGTTCAAAGTGAAAGACAACGCAGTGCTCATTGACCTGCTGCGCAAGCTCCCCGGCATCGAAATAGGCAGCGACGGCAGCATCACCAGCGGCGGCGAAACCATCAAGAAAATCACCCTGAACGGCAAAACCTTCTTCCTGGACGACCCCAGCCTGGCCACCGAAAACATCCCGGTGAGCGTCATCGAGAAGGTCAAAGTTATTGACAAGAAATCGGAGCAGGCCCAGTTCAGCGGCATTGAAGACGATGACACAGAGAAAATAATTGATGTGAGCACCTATAAAGGGATGTTCGACGGCTGGTTCGGCAACCTGTCGGGCGGTCTTGGCCGCGACCTGCGCAGCGCTCCCGAAGCCGACAGCAAGTTCGCCCTTTCGAACGACATCCGCTACCAGGGCAACGGCATCATTGGACGGTTCAACGAAACCGACCAGCTGGCGTTCGTGGCCAACGGCAACAACACCAACACTATGGGCGGATTCGGCCCCGGCGGCCCGGGCGGCGGTGCATTCGGCGGGATGAAAGGTATCAACGACAACTGGATGGCGGGCGTCAACTACGGCACCTCGCGCGTCAAGAACCTGGAGGCCAACGTAAGTGCCGAATACGGCCAGCGCAAGAGCGACGTGCAGAGCAAGGACGAAAAGACCACCTACGTAAACGACGGCGACGACCTGCTGACATCGAGCGACAGCAAGTCCTATTCCGGCAGCCAGTTCGTGGAGGCCGGCGGCGAACTGAGCTACAACCCGGAAGGCACCAGAATCTTCTTCCGCCCCCGCTTCAACCTGGAGTGGAAAACCACCGACAAGGACGACGACAACGAAACCTCGGACCTTTATTCGCTGCTCAACAGATCCCGCTCCTTCTCGTACGGAATGAGCCGTAGCCGCACCGCGGACGGCCGGTTTATGATTGGCCAGCGCATCGGCAAACCGGGCCGCACCATAACCTTCGGCGGCCGATACAGCTTCTCCGACAGCAATGCCGACGCCAAGGAATTCTCCCGCACCGATTATTCTTCCGGCAGCGCCGCATCGCGGTTGATTGACCAGTATTCCCATACCGACACCAAGAGTATGAGCCTCAACGGCAACGTAGATTACACCGAACCCCTTTCGGACAACTGGTTCGTAAGCGCCCGTTACCGCGTGAGCTACACCCACAGCAACTCGGTTAAGAACACCAGCGACTACACCGGCCCCGTCGCCCACGACCCGGACGACACCGACTTCATCCACACGATGGACGACAAGGACTCTTACAGCGCCCATAACGACTACTACAGCAGCAGCGTAGAGAACATCTTCATAAACCATCAGGCCGGGCTTATGATGCAATACCAGAAGGACCGCAACTTTGTACAGTTCGGCGCAACCTTCCAGCCCACATACAACGAAACCCACACCACCAAATTCGGCATAACCACCGATATGGGTGAAGGCGAATGGCTCTACAACTGGTCGCCCGAGGTGAGGGCCCGCTACGCCTTCGACAAAACTACCAACATCCGGGCAAACTACAACGGCCGCTCGTCACAACCTTCCACGAGCCGTATGCAGCCCATACTGGATGTGTCCAACCCGACTCAGATATCCACCGGTAATGCATACCTCAAGCCGTCGTTCACCCACAACGCCCGCGTGTTCTTCTCGAGGAACAACAAGTATACATTCTCCTCTCTGACAACGGGCTTCTTCTTCAACTACGGCATCAACAGCGTGGTTACCGCCAGCTGGTTCGACCGCGACGGCGTCAGCTACTCCGTGCCGGTCAATGCCAAGAAACCGTCCCAGTCATATAACACTTTCATTTCGTACAACACCCCCATCGCCAAGTCCAGTTTCTCGATTGCATCCAACACCCGCGCATCCCTCACGAATGCTGTCAGCTACCAGAACGTGACAGCCCGCGAAGGTCTCAAGGCAGATGACTTCAACTACGATGAGTTTATGAAAGAGTTCTGGGGCAATTCCGACGGCGACCTGTTCTACAGCGGCGCGAGCGGATTCGGCGAGAGCAAGACCACCGCATATACCATTGCAGAGGATTTGAGCTTCCGTTACAACGGCGACAACCTTTACGCCTCCGTAGGCGGCAACGTGCGCTACAACAATGCAATCTATTCCCTCAATTCCGCAGCCGACAAGCACACTCTGGACAATTCCATAAACGGCTCCGTGGTATGGACACTGTGGGACAAGCTGGAACTCAGCTCCGACGCAACCTACACCTTTTACCGCGGTTACACAGCCGGCTACAACGACCCCGAGTTCATCTGGAACGCCGGCATCAGCTACAAATTCGGCAGCCTCTCACTGGCAGCCAATGCCTACGACCTGCTGGAGCAGAGCAAGAGCATTTCCCGCACAATGAACGAGAACTATTTGCTGGATAGCTGGAGCAACCGTCTGGGCCGCTACATAATATTCAAGCTGACCTACACCTTCGGCACCTTCAAAGGGCCCAAGGGCGGTCGCGGCGGCTTCGGAGGAGGCGGCGGTCGTGGCTTCGGAGGAGGCGGCGGCTTTGGCGGCGGCCCCGGCCGTTTCTAGTAGAGCCTCTAGAACAGCATAAACAGCCGTTCGGCGAGAATGCCCAGGTAGTTGCCCAGGGCGAAGCCTATAATGCCGACCGTGATGCCGGGCACCAGCACCTTGCGGTTCTTCATAGCCGTAGTCATCATAGGCACAAAAGGCGGCGAATTAATGAGCGACACGCTGGTGACAATCATCATATCGGCGTCTATCTTCATAATCTTTGAAAGGATCACCTGCAACAGCAGCGAACCAAAAATGATGCAGGCCAGGAACAGGCAAGTATAGAGCTCCTGCCCGAAATTGAGCTTGGTGACGTCGGCCATAGAAGCCACCGCCAGCGAAAAGATATAAATCAAATAGAGGCCCACATCGTAGCTGTAATTCATCTTGCGCACCGGCTTGGTGAACGACGCCGCAATGGCGAACGTAGTGAGCGAAAGAATGAACACCGGCATAAACCACCCCGCCCCGAACGAACCCGTTACAGTCTTGAGCGTGACCGGATTGCCGTTAACCAAACTGATTACGATACCCACCAGCGCAACAACCACGGCGGAAAGCAAAATGCAGCAGACAACCGCCAGCAAAATCTTGAAAATCTGCGCTATGCCGCGGCCGCTCCACAACCCCGAATACTCATTCTTTTCCAACACAGCCGCCTTGGTATCGGCCTCGAAATGGTCCGAGGCCGGCTCTGTGTGCGGCAAAATCTTGCGGAACAATTTGATGCCGCAGCTCAGCAGGAACACAAAATACAGGAAGCAGACCAGCATATCAAACGAATTGAGCAGCACGTAGCGCTCCTCCGGGAAATTGAGGGCCATCTTGAGCGCCGCCATATTTATGGTGCCGCCCGTCTCGCAGCCCACCAGCAGCCCGGCCACCTTGGGGCCGTCCGCAATCTTGCCGCCGAAAAGCAGATAACCGCACACAGTGGCGACAATAACCGCGATTAGCCCGGCGACAAGCGACTTGCCCACCCCTTTCATATCTTTGAAATTGAACTGGCAGCCGAAAAGCATCATTGGCAGCGCCAGCGGAATCATCAAAGTAGTGATGAGATCTTTCAATTTGAAAGTAGCATCGTTGTTGAGGCCGGGAATCTGTCCCAGCAACACGCCGATTATGTAAAGAATCAATATCGGCCCTATCTTGCCCAGGAAATTCACCTTCTTGCACAGCCACAACACAAAAGCGGGCATAGAGATGAAAATCAAAGCGTAAATAATAACGGTGGTCATATCGTTAAGATTTGATTATGCAATTACAGAATAATAAATGTACACGGCATATATCAATATAAACACAATACCCTTGTACCACGTGAGAGTGCGGCGTTTGGGGAGCAGTGCGCTCAAATAAAGCAGCACCGCCGTCAGCACCAGGAATATGAAACCTTCCAGATTGACAGGATCCACCGCCAGCGGCCGCAACGCCGAACTGCACCCTAGAATGAGCAGTATGTTGCTCACGTTGCTGCCCAGGATATTGCCCAGGGCCAGCTGGTTGCGCTTTTTGGTGGCCGCCACGATGCAGGTCACCAGCTCCGGCAGCGATGTGCCACAGGCCATAAAGGTGATGGCGATTACCGTCTCGGACACTTTGAGGGCGCGGGCAATCTCGCAACCTTTGTCCACGAACAGCTGCCCGCCGAACACCAGCGCGGCGATGCCGCCCAGCACCATCACAATAAGCAGCCAGAGCGGTTTGGGCGCAGCTTCCGCCTCGCCCTCTTCCTGCGTTTTATCGGCCGTACGGAAGGTCAGAATCAAATAACCTATGAACAGCAGCAAGAAGATAATTCCCTCTAAACGAGAGATATATGGCGATTCGTGTGGCACTAATGAAATGGACAGATATGCGAAGGCGAGCAGGATTATCGAGGCCAGCGTGTTCATATGCATATCCAGCTTGAGGTTCGCCTTGGTAAACTGTATGGGGTTTATCATTGCGGTAATACCCAATATAAGCAGGGTATTGAACATATTGCTGCCGGTTACGTTGCCAATTGCAATTCCCGCACTGCCGCGGATGCTGCCCAGCAGGCTCACGGTTAGCTCCGGCATAGAGGTACCGATTCCCACTATGCAGACACCAATTACAAATTCCGATACATTGTAACGTTTTGCAATGCCGCTGGCGCCGTCCACCAACCAGGAGGCTCCAAGCAGCGTGAGAACGACTCCCACAATAAACCACACATACATCATACGCGTTCGAATTTATCAAACTAATGTACAAATTATTTGAAACAATAGCAAAAATCGAATGTTATTTGCAACACTAACTTACAATTTGTAACCTGTTGAAAAGTGCGTTAAAAACTATTTTGACGCACTTTTATTTGTATTTAAAATAATTCATTTATATTTGCGCTTGAAAATTTCAACAGCAAACAACTTATTATTCAGAATAACTATGACAGCTAAAGAGTATGCAGAGCGGCTAATGGCCGACGTCATCGCCAAGAATCCGGGCGAAAAGGAGTTCCACCAGGCAGTCAAGGAGGTCGTTGAGAGCGTCGCTCCTATGATTGTGGAGAATCCCCAGCTTATGAAACTGAAAGTTATGGAGCGCATCGTGGAGCCGGAGCGCGTGGTTATGTTCCGCGTGCCGTGGGTCAACGACGCCGGCGAGGTGATGATTAACAAAGGTTACCGCATCCAGATGAACAGCGCCATTGGCCCCTACAAAGGCGGCGTCCGTTTCCACCCCAGTGTAAACCTCAGCATCCTCAAATTCCTTGCATTCGAGCAGACTTTCAAGAACAGCCTCACCACCCTCCCTATGGGCGGCGGCAAGGGCGGCAGCGATTTCGACCCTAAGGGCAAATCCGATATGGAGGTGATGCGTTTCTGCCAGAGCTTCATCAGCGAGCTCTACCGCCACATTGGCCCGGACACCGACGTTCCGGCTGGTGACATTGGCGTGGGCGGCCGCGAGGTTGCATATATGTTCGGTCAGTACAAGCGCCTGGCCAACGAATTCACCGGCACTTTCACCGGCAAGGGGCTTAGCTTCGGCGGTTCGCTTATCCGCCCCGAAGCCACCGGCTACGGCGCCTGCTATTTTGGCCAGGCGATGCTCGCCACCCGCGGCGAGAGCTACAAGGGCAAGGTGGTCGCCATCTCCGGCAGCGGCAACGTGGCCCAGTACGCAGCCCAGAAAGCTACCGCGCTGGGTGCCAAGGTCGTGACTCTTTCCGACTCCAACGGTTTCATATACGACCCCGACGGAATTGACGAAGAGAAGCTCGCCTATGTATTCCTGCTCAAAAACGTTCAGAGAGGCCGTATCCGCGAATATGCAGAGAAATACCCGTCTGCAACATACACCGCAAACGAACGTCCCTGGAGCGTTAAATGCGACATTGCAATGCCGTGCGCAACCCAGAACGAGCTGAACGGCGAACAGGCCGATATGCTGCTCAAGAACGGCTGCAAGTGCGTTGTGGAGGGTGCCAATATGCCCACCACCCCGGAGGCAATCGCCAAGTTCCAGGCAGCCAAGATTCTCTACTCTCCCGGCAAGGCGTCCAACGCCGGCGGCGTTGCCACTTCCGGTTTGGAGATGACTCAGAACTCTATGCGTCTGGGCTGGAGCAAAGAAGAGGTGGACGAAAAGCTCAAGGGCATTATGGCCAACATCCACGCCCGCTGCGTGGAGTTCGGCACGGAGCCGGACGGCTACATAAACTACGTGAAGGGCGCCAACATCGCCGGTTTTATGAAAGTCGCCGACGCAATGCTCGCCCAGGGCATCGTATAAACCGGTGTCACACAAAAAAAAAGAATGGCGGCCGTTTGGCTGCCATTCTTTTTTATTCCACCATCTTGCGCGCCTCGTCGGGGAGTTTGTGGCGGTGCATACTGTCGGGATGATGATGGTGGTGCAAACTGTCGGGGCGCATGCCGTCGGGCCTGGGGCCGCGGGGGCCGCCGGGGCGCATCCCCTTCTTTTGCATTTCGCGCATACGTATGAGGCGCTCCTGCTCTGCCTTGACCCATTTGCCGTACTGCTCGTCGGTTAGTATTTTGCGCAGCTTCTTGTCCTTCTTTATGCGCGCCTTTTCACGAGATTCGCGGAGTTCCTGCATCTGTTGCTCCGTAAGGGGGGTAAATTCGCTGCTGGCCTTTGCCATATCGCGTTCGAACTGGGCGCGGCTGCGGCCGGGGCCACCAGGGCCGCCGGGGCCGAAACCGGGACCGCCGGGCCCCATCGGGCCGCCGAATCCGCGGCGACCGAGGAACAGCGAATCAGCCTCCATCTCCT
>JAFZYD010000100.1 GCA_017616475.1 Bacteroidales bacterium | reverse complement strand
GCTGATTTCAAAAGAGCGTTTCGACGATATGGTGGCCAAATACGAGACGGTGGACGGCTTGCGACAGCAACTGGGAGAGATTTCCCTTTCTCCTGCCGATGTCAACGGCTACCTGGAAAGCGTCGGCAGCACAGCCATAGAGAACCGTAAGCGGGTGGCAGACCTTCTCTCCCGCCCCGATGTCACGCTGCAGGGATTGATGGACGCTGCGCCGGAAGGAGCAATGCCGGCAATCGTCGATGCCGAGATTCTGGAAGATGTCGAGATTGCCGTCAAATACCAAGGCTATATCGACCGCGAGCGTCGTCTGGCCGACAAGATAATGCGGCTGGAGAACATCCGCATCCCGGACGATTTCGACTTCAGCGCCGTGCAGTCGCTCAGTACTGAGTGCCGCATCAAGCTGGCCCGCTACAAGCCCCGCACCATAGCCCAGGCATCCCGAATCAGCGGGGTCTCCCCCGCCGACATCTCGGTACTGCTGGTATATTTCGGGCGCTAACCCTACTCGATATTCTTCCGGAGCAGGTTGTTGATGTTTACCTGGTCGGCAATCACCTTGTGGAGGTTCTCCACGGGGATGCGGTCCTGAGTCATAGTGTCGCGGTAGCGGACGGTAACGGTGTTGTCCGCCAGCGTATCGTGGTCAACCGTCACGCAAATCGGGGTGCCGATGGCATCCTGGCGGCGGTAGCGGCGGCCGATGGAATCCTTTTCGTCGTACTGGCAGTTGAAATCGACGCGCAGGCTGTGGAGGATCTCGCGGGCCTTCTCCGGCAGGCCGTCCTTCTTGACCAGCGGCAGGATGGCAGCCTTGACGGGAGCCAGTGCCGGAGGCAGCGACATTACCACGCGCTTCTCGCCGCCTTCGAGTTCTTCTTCGTGATAAGCAGAAGAGAGCACGGCAAGTACGGTGCGGTCCACACCGATGGAGGTTTCGATTACGTACGGAACGTAACTTTCGTTTGTTTCGGGATCGAAATACTGCATCTTGCGGCCGCTCATCCTCTGGTGGTTGCCCAGGTCAAAGTCGGTGCGGCTGTGGATACCCTCCAGCTCCTTGAATCCGAACGGGAACTCGAACTCGATGTCGGTGGCTGCGTTTGCGTAGTGGGCCAGCTTGTCGTGGTCGTGGAAGCGGTATTTGGTGTCGCCCAGGCCCATAGCCTTATGCCATGCCAGACGGGTCTCTTTCCATTTTGCAAACCACTCCATTTCGGTGCCGGGCTTGATAAAGAACTGCATCTCCATCTGCTCGAACTCCCTCATACGGAAAATGAACTGACGGGCCACAATCTCGTTGCGGAAGGCCTTGCCAATCTGGGCGATGCCGAACGGAATCTTCATACGGCCGGTTTTCTGCACGTTGAGGAAGTTCACGAAGATGCCCTGTGCGGTTTCGGGGCGGAGGTAAATGGTGCCCACGCCGCCGTCCACATTACCCAGCTGGGTAGAGAACATAAGGTTGAACTTGCGAACCTCGGTCCAGTTCTTGGTGCCGGAAATGGGGCACACAATGTCGCAGTCTATTATTATCTGGCGCATCTCCTCCAGGTCGTTTGCGTCCAGCGCCTTTACCATACGGGTGTGAACCTCGTCCCATTTGGCTTTGGAGCGCAGCACGTTGGGGTTGGTGGCGCGGAATTGAGCTTCGTCAAAGCTCTCGCCGAATTTGCGGCGGCCCTTCTCCACCTCCTTGTTCATCTTCTCTTCCAGCTTTGCCAGATAATCTTCGATGAGCACGTCGGCGCGGTAGCGCTTCTTGGAGTCCTTATTGTCGATAAGGGGGTCGTTGAAGGCAGCCACGTGGCCGCTGGCCTCCCAAATCTTGGGGTGCATAAAAATGGCGCTGTCGATGCCCACGATGTTGTCGTGCAGGCGCACCATTGCGTCCCACCAATAGGTCTTGATGTTGTTCTTGAGCTCCACGCCCAGCTGGCCGTAGTCGTAAACGGCTGCCAGGCCGTCGTAAATTTCGCTTGACTGGAATATGAATCCATATTCTTTGCAATGCGCCGTCAAATTGCGGAAAACCTCTTCTTGTGTCATTGTATCAATAGTTTAATTATTACTTTCTATCTCTGCCAGCAGCGCCGCGGCAAACGGGCGGCTGTATATTTGCGGATGGGGCAGCGTGAGCCGTTTTGTGGCGCGCTCCACATCGTTGTATTTCAAAATATCTATGTCGATGGTGCGGGATGCGTACACCCGATTCCCATCTGCATCGTATGCCGCTTTGTGGCGCGGCCGGCCCAGCGCAACCTCAACCCTCTGGCAGAGGTTCAGCAGTTTTATGGGCGTCAGGCATTCCGGTGCTTCGAAAGCCACCGCCATATTCAAAAACGACGGCCCGTCGAACCCCAGCGCCCCGGTCTCCCTTATTGCCGTGCAGCGCAGCGTCACCGCCAATGCATCTTCCAGCATACCGCAGGCGGCAGCCAGGTAGGCCTCGCGGTCGCCCAAATTGGAGCCGAGCAGCAAAACTATCATTCCAGCCCCAACTCTATCTTTGCCGCCTCACTCATCATATCCTTGCTCCACACCGGCTCGAAAACCAATTCTATTGCCACGTCCGTCACGCCAGGCACATCGCGCACCGCCTCCGCCACGCTCTCCACAACCACGTCCGCAATGGGGCAGTTGGGGGCGGTGAGCGTCATTTTTATATCGACCTTATGGTCGTCGTCCACCGCAATCTCGTATATCAAGCCGAGGTCGTACACGTTCACCGGGATCTCCGGGTCGTAGACGCCCCGCAGCGCCATAACAATGTTAGCCTCAAGTGCAGTCTTAGCCATAGTTCAGCCCTCCGCAGCCTCCTGCGCATAGGCCAGGATGCGTTTAACCATTGCCATCAGCCCCCCGGCGCGGGTGGGCGACAGGTTTTCCTTGAGGCCGATGGCGTCTATGAAATACAAATCGGCGGCGAGGATGTCTTGCGGCGTCTGCCCTTCGAACACCCTGATAAGCAGCGAGATGATGCCTTTGGTGATGATGGCGTCGCTATCTGCGGCAAAGTGCAGCCGGCCGTCGGCGGAGCGGCTGCAGGTGAGCCAAACGCGCGACTGGCAGCCGTCAATCAGGTTGCTGTCGGTCTTGTCTGACTCCGCCACCAGCGGCATCTCGCGCCCGAGGTCTATCAAGTACTCGTACTTGTCCAGCCACTCGTCGTAGATAGAAAACTCCTCTATAATTTGGTCTTGTATCTCTTTAATGCTCATTGTTTCAACATTTTAACGGTGCGCTCCAGCGCAGCACGGAAGGCTTCCACCTCCTCCAGGGTGTTGTAGGCCATAAGCGAAGCGCGCAACATACTGCCGCCGCCTATGCGGTCTACAATGGGCTCCGCGCACATATGGCCGCTGCGCAGGGCCACCCCCATCTTGTCCATCAACATAGCGGCGTCAAGCGGGTGCACGCCCTCTATAGTGAAGGAATACAGCGGAATACGGTCGGTTGCGTCCGCCGCTGCCAGCCACAGGCCGGGGATGGACTGCAAACTCTCTGCCATCGCCGCCATAAGGGCGCGCTCGTGCTCCCGGGCGTCTGGCGAGAGGGCCAGCGATGTTGCCAAATCCAGCGCCGGGGCCAGGCAGGCCGCCGCCACAAAATTTGCCGTGCCCGCCTCGAACTTGAGGGGCAGATCGGCGTAGGTAGTCTTTTCGAACGTCACCTTGTCCACCATATCGCCGCCGCCCATATACGGCGGGAGTTTCTCCAGCCACTGCCGCTTGCCGTACAGCACGCCGATGCCGGTCGGGGCGTATATCTTGTGTCCGGAGAAGACGTAAAAATCGCAGTCCATATCCTGCACGTCCACGCGGCGGTGCACTATGCCCTGGGCGCCGTCCACCAGCACCGGGATGCCCAGCGCGTGGGCTTCGGCCACCATCTCCTTCACGGGATTCACCACGCCCAGAATGTTGGATACGTGGGTGATTGCCACCATCTTTACGCCGCGCCGCAGCGCTGCACGGTAGGCCTCCATATCCACTGCGCCGGTGTTGGGAAAGTCGCGGCCGGCGGCCACCGGAACCACCTCCAGCCGGGCGCCGCTCTTTTCGCACGCCATCTGCCAGGGGACTATGTTGGAATGATGCTCAGCCTCGGTAAGGAGAATCGCGCCGCCGGAGAGAAAGCCGCCGCGGGCCATACAGTCCGCCACCAGATTGATGGCAGCCGTGGCGCCCGCAGTGAGCACTATCTCCTCCGGCTGTGCCGCGCCTATGAACGCCTGAGCCGCCTTTCGCCCCGCCTCGTAGGCCTCCGTGGCCTCGTAGCTGAGGGTATGCACGGCCCGGTGGATGTTGGCGTTGTGGCCGCTGCAAAGCTGTTGCTGCAGATCGAGCACGCTCTCCGGGCGCTGGCTGGTGGCGGCGTTGTCAAAATAGACCAGCGGCCGCCCCCCGGCCTTGCGGCCAAGAATCGGAAAAGAGCCCCTTATCTGCTGCACAAAATTCATTTATCCAACTAATTTTCGTATCTTTACAAACTGCAAAAGTAATCATTTTTATCAATTATATGTACGAATATATCAGCGGCCGCCTGGCGGAACTGAATCCCGCAGAGGCCATTATAGAGGCGGGGGGAATAGGCTACAAGATACTCATCTCCCTCGGGACCTTTTCCGAGATAGAGCACAAGACGGGCAGCGATGTCAAGTTGTACCTCTACCACCTGCTGCGCGAAGACAATGAGGAGCTTTACGGCTTTGCGGACAAGGACGAGCGCGCCCTGTTTATGCAGCTCATTTCGGTGAACGGCGTGGGGTGCGGCACCGCCAGGATGATGCTCAGCAGCCTCTCCAGCGAGGAGCTGCAGAACGCCATCATTGGGCAGGACGTGCGCAAAATAAAGTCCATAAAGGGCATCGGCACCAAAACGGCGGAGCGCATAATTTTGGAACTTAAGGACAAGATTGTGAAGGGCGAAGGACGCTCCGCGGCCGGCCTTGCGACCGCCGCAAACAGCGCTACCCGCGACGAGGCTTTCAACGCCCTTATCTTGCTCGGCTTCTCCAAGCCGAATGTAGAAAAGGCCCTGGAAATGGTTCTGAAAGAGAATCCCCAAATAAGCCTGGAAAATTTGATTAAAAATTCTCTAAAAATCTTGTAGGTTTCGGATAGTTTCACTATATTTGTTGCCGATATTGCATTATTATGATAGTACCCGACGATTTACTGTACACCAAAGACCACGAGTGGGCGCGCATAGAAGGGGATATCGCCGTAGTCGGAATTACAGATTTCGCACAGAGCGAGCTTGGTGACATTGTGTATCTCGACATCCCCACCGTGGGAGAGATGCTTTCGGCGGGAGACAAGTTCGGCGATATTGAGGCGGTGAAGACAGTGGCGGAGGCCTTTATGCCCGTGAGCGGTGAGGTGGTGGAGTTCAACGAGGCCTTGGAGAGTGCGCCGGAACTGGTAAATGCAAGCCCCTACGATGAGGGGTGGTTAATTAAGATCAAGTTCTCCGATCCGTCGGAATTTGATAATTTGTTGAAAGCTGAAGAGTACAAAAAATCAGTCTAAACATTGAAAATTAAATGTGATGTGTTAAGCCCGCTGCCGCGCCACGGTAACGGGCTTAATTTTTTTTGCTAAATTTGCAGTCGATTAAAAAAATCGGCCTATGGAAATCAAACGTCTTTTCGATTTCATCGAACACGTTGAAAAAGACCTTCCCGAGCGTCCCGACGTGCTTGCCCGCAGTATAGGCGGCCAGTGGCACTACACCAGCACGCGCGAGTTCGTGGACAAGTCCCATTCGGTTGCACGCGGCCTCCTGGCCCTCGGCTTTGGCAAGGGCACCAAGGTGATAGACATAAGCGCCAGCCGCCCGGAATGGAACTTCATAGATATGGGAAGCGCCCTTGCGGGTATGATTCATATCCCGGTCTACAGCACACTCAGTCACGACGACTACCTCTATATTTTCAATCACTCCGACGCCGAGGTCATTTTTCTTGACAACGAAAAGCTTTATGCCAAGCTCGCTCCGGTTGTAGAGGAGATGGACCGCTCCGCAAAGGTGATTCTTATAGACGATTCCGACACCATCTTCTGCTTGAGCCAGATGTGCGCCCAGGGCGATGCGGAGCGCGAAAAGTGGGACCCGGTGCTGGAGAAGAACAAACAGGAGATTAGCGAAGATGAGTGTGTATCGATAGTGTACACTTCGGGCACCACCGGCCGCCCGAAAGGGGTGATGCTCTCCCACCGCAACCTTGTTTTTGACGCCCACGCGCACGCCATCCGCCACATTATGGACTGGCACCACATAGCACTCAGCTTTCTGCCGCTCTGCCACGCGTACGAGCGCACAATGATCTACGACAATCTGGAGCGAGGCATCCGCATTTACTATGCGGAGAACCTCTCTACCATTGCCGCCGACATGGCCAGCTGCCACGCAGACAATTTCTGCGGCGTACCCCGCGTGCTGGAGATGATGTACGCCAAGTTCGAGGCGGCCGGCAAGCAGCTCAAGGGCATCAAGCATAATATCTACCGACACGCCTGGTATTTTGCCAACCATTTTGACAGTTACGACAAGCATCCGTTCTATGTGTTCCGCCACAAACTGTACGACAAGCTGGTTTACAGCCGCTGGCGCGAAGCATTGGGCGGGCACCGTATGATTGTGGTTTCCGGCGGAAGTTCCATCCAGGAGAAGATTGTCCGCTGCTTCACTGCCGCCGGCTTCCAGCTGTGCGAAGGCTACGGTATGACCGAGACCTCCCCGGTGATTTCCGTTAACAACCCGGTGGACAAACTGGTGATTATAGGCACTGTTGGCCAGCCCATAGACGGCACCGAAATAAAGTTTTCCGACGAGGGCGAAATTATGGTACGCGGCCCGCACGTGATGATGGGCTACTACAAGGACCCCGAGCAGACCCGCGAGATTATAGACGAGGACGGCTGGCTCCATACCGGCGACATAGGCTATCTGGTAGACGGCCGCTTCCTCAAGATAACCGACCGCAAGAAGGAGATGTTCAAGCTCAACAACGGCAAGTACATCGCTCCGCAGGCCATCGAAACCAAGCTCAAGGAGTCTCCGCTCATCGAGCAGTGCTGCGTGTTCGGAGAGAATCACAAATATGCCTCGGCCATCATAGTGCCCAATTTCAACGCGCTGCGTGCCTACTGCAAGGACCACAAGATAAAGGTGGGCGGCAACGCCGATATGCTCTCCAACGCCAAGGTGATCTCCAAGTTGCACCGCGAAGTGGGTAAAGTGAACGACACGCTGGCTGCCCACGAGCAGATTCGCAAGGAGCAGTTCGTGGACGATACGTGGGGCATCGACAACGGGATGCTCTCCCAGACCCTCAAACTCAAGCGCTCCAACATCTATAAGAAGTACGCCGACCTTATGGAGAAGGCGTACGAATAGGCTCGCCCCCGTGGCACCTTTACCGCTGGCTATCAGCGCATTACACAAAGTCGCTTGCGTAAAAATACGCAAGCGACTTTGGTTAAACAGCTGTGGGACAGCATTTTTGCTGCCACGGAACCGGGGTTAGCGCCCGAAATATACCAGCAACACGGAGATGTCGGCGGGGGAGACGCCGGAAATGCGGGAGGCCTGGGCGATGGTGCGGGGCTTGTAGCGGGCCAGTTTGATACGGCATTCGGTGCTGAGCGACTGGACGGCGCTGAAATCGAAGTCTTCCGGGATATGGATATTCTCCAGACGCATTATTTTGTCTGCCAGTCGCCTTTCTCGGTCGATGTAGCCCTGGTATTTGACAGCAATCTCCACCGCTTCGCGTATCTCCGGGTCTGAGATTCCTCGACTTCGCTCGGAATGACTGGAAGGGGCCTCCTCAACAGAACACGCGGGGGCACCATCGTTGTCATGTCGAGCGAGCGGAGCGAGTCGAGACATCTCCTCCGGCGTCAATGCATCCATCAACCCCTGCAGGGAAACGTCGGGGCGGGAGAGGAGGTCGGCGATGCGCTTGCGGTTTTCGATGGGCGCTGAGCCGACGCTTTCCAGATAGCCGTTGACATCGGCCGGAGAGAGGGAAAGCTCGCCAAGTTGCTGACGCAGGCCGTCCACGGTCTCGTATTTGGCAACCATATCGTCGAACCGCTCCCGCGAAATCAATCCTAATTCGTAGCCCTTGGCCGTCAGGCGGCGGTCGGCGTTATCCTGCCGCAGCAGTATTCGGTATTCGGCGCGCGATGTGAACATCCGGTAGGGCTCGTCCACTCCCTTGGTAATGAGGTCGTCTATCAGCACGCCTATGTAGGCTTCGTCCCTCATCAGTATGAAGGGCTCCTCGCCGCGCAGTTTCAAAACCGCGTTTATGCCCGCCATAAGGCCCTGGGCGGCAGCCTCTTCATAGCCGGTGGTGCCGTTTACCTGTCCCGCCAGGAACAAATCTTCCACTACGCGGCTTTCCAGCGACGCCTTAAGCTGCGACGGGTCAAAATAGTCGTATTCCACAGCGTAGGCGGGGCGGAAAATCTTGATGTTTTCGAACCCGGAGATCTCACGCAGGGCGCGTATCTGTATGTCGGTAGGCAGCGAAGACGAGAACCCTTGCAGATAGTATTCGCAAGTGTCCCAACCCTCCGGTTCCAGAAACAGTTGGTGGGAAGTTTTATCGGCAAATGTGCGGAGTTTGTCTTCGATGGAAGGGCAGTAGCGCGGACCTATGCCGGTTATGCGGCCGGTGAACAGCGGCGAAAACTCGAACCCGCTGCGCAGTATCTCGTGCACCTTTTCGTTGGTGTGGACAATGTAGCACACCTTCTGCGCCCGTCCCCCCTGGATGGCGCTCGGTTCACGGGCGAACGAGAAGCGGGCCGGAGCGGCGTCGCCCTCCTGCACCTGGAGTGAGCCCAAATCGATGGAGCGGGTGTCGATGCGCGGCGGGGTTCCGGTCTTCATACGCCCCACGGCGATGCCGGCGTCGCGCAGCTGGTCGGCAATGTGGTAGCTGGCCAGTTCGCCTATGCGGCCCCCTTCGCTGGTCTGCTGCCCTATGAACAGTTTGCCGCCAAGGAAGGTTCCTGCGGTGATTATTACCTCCGACGCTGTGAAGGTGGTGCCCATCAGCGTGGTCACTGCCGACACGCGACCGCCCTCAAGCGTCAGCGAGGCGACAGTATCCTGCCAGATGTCAAGGTTGGGGGTGCTTTCCAGCACTGCGCGCCAGTTGAGGGTGTAGAGCGTTTTGTCGCACTGGGCGCGCGGGCTCCACATAGCTGGGCCTTTGCTCTTGTTGAGCATCCTGAACTGCAGCGTGCTGCGGTCCGTCACTATGCCCGAAAAGCCGCCCAGGGCGTCTATCTCGCGCACTATCTGCCCCTTGGCGATGCCGCCAACCGCAGGGTTGCAGGACATCTGGGCGATGTTCCGCATATCCATCGTGACCAGCAGGGTGCGGGCCCCCATACGCGCTGCGGCGCTGGCGGCTTCGCAACCGGCGTGGCCTGCGCCGACAACTATGACATCGTAATCGTATCCCATAATTTGAGGGCGTCGTTTTCTGCGGCGCGCATCTGTTTCTGCAGTTTTTCGGTGGTGTCGTCAAAGCCTGACAAGTGCAGCAGGCCGTGGGCTATTACACGCATCATTTCGCGGTCGAAACCCTCGCCGTACTCGGCGCCGTTGGCGCGCACCGTATCCACGCTTATAAAAATGTCTCCGTCAATCTTTTTGGAAGAGACATCTTCCCGGGAATCGAAAGTTATAATGTCCGTGTAGTAGTCGTGGCCAAGGTACTGCCGGTTCATTTGCAGCAAATATTCGTCGTCGCAAAAGATATAATTCAGGTCGCCGACGGTGTATCCGTGGCCCTCCGCTACACTTTTCAACCACTTCTTGATTTTATTTTTACTTTTTATATCAAAAGCGGTGTTTTCTTTAAAAAAAGAAATCATAACTTTGTGGTCCTTATTTTTGGCAAAAGTATCAAATAAAATACACAACTTAAAACTAATTGAAATGGCAAAAGTAACAGTTATCGGCGCCGGCAACGTAGGTGCAACAGTTGCCAACGCAGTCGCACACACCGGTTGTGTGTCCGATCTCGTCCTTATTGACATCAAAGAAGGACTTTCCGAAGGCAAGGCTATGGATATGATGCAGACAGCCAAGCTCTATGGATTCGACACCCGCATCAAGGGCGTTACCAACGACTATGCAGCTACCGCAGGAAGCGATGTTATCGTGGTTACCTCCGGTATTCCCCGCAAGCCCGGTATGACCCGCGAAGAACTCATAGGCGTTAACGCAGGCATCGTAAATTCCGTTGTAAAGAGCGCTTTGGCATACTCTCCCGACGCAATTTTCTTGATGATCGCCAACCCTATGGACACAATGACCTATCTCACCTACAAGACTTCCGGTCTCCCCAAGAACCGCGTCATTGGTATGGGCGGCCAGCTGGACAGCAGCCGTTTTACTTATTACATAAGCCAGGCCCTGGGCGCAGCTGCCAGCGATGTGGGCGGTATGGTAATAGGCGGCCACGGCGACACCACAATGATTCCGCTTATCGACCGTGCAACCTACAAGGGCCTCAAGGTTAAGGATCTCGTTTCCAAGGAAGTGGCCGACAAGATTGTTGCCGACACTATGGTCGGCGGCGCAACCCTCACCAAACTTTTGGGCACCAGTGCCTGGTACGCTCCCGGCGCTGCAGCAGCCACTATGGTCAAGGCAATGGTTCTGGACCAGAAGAAGGTATTCCCTTGCTGCGTAGCCCTGGACGGCGAATATGGCAAGAAGGATATCTGCATAGGCGTTCCCGCCGTAATTGGCAAGAACGGTGTCGAGAAGGTTATCGAACTCAAGCTCAGCGCAGAGGAAAAAGAGGCCTTCGACAAGAGCGCAGAAGCTGTTTCCAAGACCAATAATGTGCTCAAAGAAATGGGTTTGGTAAAATAATTGTAAACATATTTTTGACAAATTAATTTATTCTTTATAATTTTGAGAGTTAAAGAATAGCACGTTATGGAAGTCAAGAAATCACCCAAGGCCGATCTCACCAAGAGTTCGACGATGTTTTTGGAAATAGGTCTCATTGCAGCGCTCGCAATTATACTGCTTGCTTTCGAATGGAAATCAGGCGAAATAAAGAAGGCTGAGTTGTCTGCAAACGACATTATCGCCGCCGAAGAGGAGATAATCCCCATCACGGAAGAAGAGAATGTCGTACGCCCCAAGATGCCCACAATCCCCATTCTTTCCGATGCCATCGATATCGTGGACGACGATATCAAGGTCGATGAAGAGATGTTCTCTTTCGAGGACAGCGAAGACCTCGGCGTGGATATGAACGACTATGGATATGAGGTAGGAGAGGAGAGCGTAGAAGAAGAGGCCATTCCGTTTGCATTGGTAGAGCAGAAGCCCCTGTTCCAGGGCGGCGACGCCAACGCATTCTCCAAGTGGGTAAACCAGCATCTGGCATATCCCGACATCGCCAAGGAGAACGGTATCCAGGGTCGTGTTACTCTCCAGTTCACCGTGGGCACCGACGGCAAAGTAAGCGGTGTAAAAGTTCTCCGCGGTGTTGACCCGTCCCTCGACAAAGAGGCCGTCAGGGTCGTTTCGAGTTCGCCTAAATGGACTCCCGGAAAGCAGCGCGACAGGCCGGTAAAAGTTACCTACACCTTCCCCGTGATTTTCCAGCTGAAATAACGTTTTGTCAAAAATAACACACATAAAAAGGTGGTCACGCGGCCACCTTTTTATTTCCCCGAACCACCTATGGAGAGCGCAGTAGCCGTTGCAATTATTCAAGACAAAGTGTTGATTCGCCAGAGCGAAGAGTATCTGGACGAACTTGCCTTTCTGGCCGAGACCGCCGATATTGAGGTGCGCAAGCGATTCACCCAGCGTCTGGACCATCCCTATTCCGGCACCTACCTGGGCCGCGGCAAGTTGCAGGAGGTAAAAGAGTATGTGCAGGAAAACTGTATCGACTATATTATTTTTGACGACGAACTGAGCCCCACCCAGATGCGCAATATAGAAAAGGAGACGGGCTGCAGCGTTATAGACCGCACCGGCCTGATTCTGGACATTTTTGCGCAGCGGGCCCGCACCGCATACGCCAAGACACAGGTGGAACTGGCCCAGTATCAGTATCTTTTGCCTCGCCTTACCGGTATGTGGACACACCTGGAGCGCCAGCGGGGCGGTATCAATATGAGAGGCCCGGGCGAAAGCCAGTTGGAAACCGACCGCCGCATTGTGCTGGACCGCATATCCCGTCTCAAGGAACAGCTCAAAAAGATTGACCGGCAGATGGCCTCGCAGCGCGGCAACCGCGGGCACCTGGTGCGCATTTCGCTGGTAGGATACACCAACGTCGGCAAGAGCACGCTTATGAACCTGCTAGCCAAAAGCGACGTATTTGCAGAGGATAAACTCTTCGCCACCCTGGACACCACCGTGCGCAAGATTGTGCTGGAGAACGTCCCCTTCTTGCTTAGCGACACCGTAGGTTTTATACGCAAACTCCCCACACAACTTATTGAGGCGTTCAAAAGCACTTTGGACGAGGTTCGCGAGGCCGACATCCTGATGCACGTGGTGGACATTTCCCACCCTAACTTCGAAGACCAGATTGCGGTTGTCAACAAGACCCTGGCGGACATCGGCGCAAAGGACAAGCCGGTGTATTTGGTTTTCAACAAGATTGACGCCTACACCCCGGAGGCCTACGACGAGTTCTCGCTGGACGAAAAGACCTCCCGCAATATGACCATAGAAGAGATAAAGAACAGCTGGATGGCGCGCGAGCACACCCCGTGTATCTTTATTAGCGCCAGGGAACGCATCGGCATAGACAAGATGCGCGCCGACCTCTACAAGATGGTGGCGGAAATTCACGCCGGGCGCTACCCGTTCAATAATTTTCTCTGGTAGGTTATAAAAACTCCATCAAAAGTTCCAGCGTCTTTTCCGGGTATTCCAAAAAGACGTTATGTCCGCATTTAGGCAAAACTATCTGCTTTACATTAGGAAAATCTGCTGCCATGCGGTCGCGTATTTCTTCTGTTACCAGAGTGTCCGAATCGCCGCAAACAGACAAAACAGGAATGCCGCACCCCTTAAGCCACGGGCTGTAGTCCTCCTTCTGAATAATTCCCTTTACGCTGGCTATAAGACCTGCCGGATCGTGGGTTTCGCATAATTCTATGGTTTCCCGTATCTTTTCGTCCAGGCGACGGAGATTGTCTGGATGGAACATCTTTGGTATTGAAAGTTCTGCCAGCGTTGTCAAATGATCGGCATTGAGAACAGCCTGTTCACGGGCACGTATGGCACGGGATTCGTCTGTCTCGCTGTATGGATATGAGTTGAGCAGCACAAGCTTTTCGAACCTGTCTGGAAATAGTTCACAGCACTTTATTGCCACAAAACCGCCCATTGAGTGGCCTACTACTGCCGCTTTTTGAACACCACAAACATCCAGCACCCCCTTTGCCACGGTCGCCATAAGTTCCATAGTGTTCACTGGCGCACTGCAGGTGAGACCGTGACCGGGCAAATCCATAGTTATAACCCGGAAATTCCGCTCCAAGTTGCGGGCAAAATCGTCCCAGATGTACATCGTCTCCATATAGCCGTGGAGCAGCAATATGGTCTTTTCTCCCTTCCCGGAATCCTCTATATGGGTTGCAATATTTGCAGCAGTTGAGAAAAACTCCATTTAATTCTGATTTATGAGTGTAAAGGTATAACATTTTCGATTATCTTTGTACTTTGCTTAATAACTAACATCATACTCTAATGACAGAACTAATTTCCAAAGTTCCCGAAGGGCCGTTGGCCGAGAAATGGACCAACCACAAGGCTCACATCAAGGTGGTGAGCCCGGCCAATAAGAAGAAGATGGAAATCATCGTAATCGGCACCGGCCTTGCCGGCGCCAGCGCTGCAGCCACTCTCGGCGAGCTCGGCTACAACGTGAAGATTTTCTGCATCAGCGATTCCCCCCGCCGCGCACACTCAATTGCTGCGCAGGGCGGTATAAACGCTGCCAAAAACTACCAGAACGACAACGACTCGGTTTATCGTCTGTTCTACGACACCATCAAAGGTGGTGACTACCGCAGCCGCGAGGCCAACGTATATCGTCTGGCAGAAGTCAGCAACAACATCATAGACCAGTGTGTGGCGCAGGGCGTTCCTTTCGCACGCGACTATGGCGGATTGCTGGACAACCGTTCGTTTGGCGGCGCTCAGGTATCGCGTACTTTCTATGCCCGCGGACAAACCGGCCAGCAGCTGCTTCTGGGCGCATACGCAGCCCTCAACCGTCAGGTGGCCAAAGGTACTGTCAAGAGTTATCCGCGTCACGAGATGCTGGATCTGGTGCTTATTAACGGCGAAGCCAAGGGTATAATTGCACGCGACCTCACCACCGGTGAAATTCAGCGTTTCGGCGCCCACGCAGTTGTGGTTGCCAGCGGCGGTTACGGAAACACTTATTTCCTCTCTACCAACGCAATGAACAGCAACGGCAGTGCGGCCTGGCAGTGCTACAAGAAGGGCGCTTTCTTCGCAAATCCCTGCTTTGCACAGATCCACCCCACCTGCATCCCGGTTCACGGCGACCAGCAGAGCAAACTTACCCTTATGTCGGAGTCGTTGCGTAACGACGGCCGCATATGGGTTCCCAAGAAACTGGAAGATGTAGCGGCAATCCGCAAGGGGACAAAGAAACCCAGCGATATCGCAGAAGAAGACCGTGACTATTATCTGGAGCGCCGTTACCCCGCTTTCGGCAACCTGGTTCCTCGCGACGTGGCTTCCCGTGCAGCAAAAGAGCGCTGCGACGCAGGCTACGGTGTAAACGAACAGGGCCTGGCAGTGTTCCTGGATTTCAAGACCTGTATGGAGCAGAAGGGCCGCAAGTATATCGAGGAGAAATACGGAAACCTCTTCCAGATGTACGAAGAAATAAACGACGTAGACCCCTACAAGGAGCCTATGATGATATTCCCCGCCATCCACTACACAATGGGCGGTCTCTGGGTAGACTACAACCTCCAGACCACCGTTCCCGGCCTGTACGCAATTGGTGAGGCCAACTTCAGCGACCACGGCGGCAACCGCCTGGGAGCTTCTGCACTTATGCAGGGTCTGGCCGACGGTTATTTTATTCTTCCTTACACAATCGGCGATTATCTGGCCTCCAAGTTCAAAGAGCCCAAGACCGACACCAACGCCCCCGAATTCGAAGCTGCAGAGAAGGCTATCAAGGAGCGCATCGAAAAGTTGCTCTCTATCAAGGGTAAGCGCACAGTGGACAGCATCCATAAGGAACTTGGCCACATTATGTGGGAATATGTCGGTATGGCCCGCAACGAAGCCGGGCTCAAGAAGGCCATCGGTCTTATTCAGGATCTCAAGAAGGAATTCTGGAGTAATGTTTACGTTGCCGGCGATAACGAGCATTTCAACCAGGAACTGGAGAAGGCCCTGCGCGTGGCAGACTTCCTGGAGATAGGCGAACTTATGGCCTACGACGCACTCAACCGTCGTGAATCCTGCGGCGGCCACTTCCGCGAGGAAATGCAGACAGAAGAGGGTGAAACCAAGCGCGACGACGAAAACTTTATGTATGTAGCCGCTTGGGAATACAAGGGCGAGAAAGAGCCCGAACTCCACAAGGAGCCTCTGGAATTCAAATATTGCAAAGTCGCAACCCGCAACTATAAAGACTAAGAGAGATTATGAAATTTACACTTAAAATATGGCGTCAGGAGAACGCCAAAGCTAAAGGTCATTTCGAGACCTACAACATCGACGGCATCAGCCCCGATACCTCTTTCCTCGAGATGATGGACATCTTGAACGAGCAGCTTGTAAATGAAAAGATCAATCCGGTCGCTTTCGATAAGGGTTGCAAAGGGCACAGCGGCCCGGTCAGCTTTGACCACGACTGCCGCGAAGGCATCTGCGGTGCATGCTCGCTCTATATCAACGGCCGCGCACATGGCCCGGAGAGCGGTGTAACCACCTGCCAGCTCTATATGCGCAAATTTAAAGATGGCAGCATAATCACCATCGAGCCCTGGCGCAGCAGCGGTTTCCCCATTATTAAGGACCTGGTTGTGGACCGTCGTGCATACGACAAGATTCTGCAGGCAGGCGGCTTTATTTCTGTAAACACAGGAGGTGTGCCCGATGCCAATGCCATTCCTATTAAGAAGGAGAATGCAGAAAAGAGTATGGACGCTGCCGCCTGCATCGGCTGTGGTGCCTGCGCTGCAACCTGTAAGAACGGTTCCGCTATGCTGTTCGTTGCCGCCCGCGTCAGCAGCCTTGCTCTGCTTCCTCAGGGTAAGGTAGAAGGCGCACGCCGTGCAAAAGCTATGGTGGACACAATGGACGCTCTCGGCTTCGGCAGCTGCACCAACACCCGCGCCTGCGAAATGGAGTGCCCCAAGGGTATATCCGTAGAGCACATTGCCCGCCTCAACCGCGAATTCCTGAGCGCAAAACTCAGTGAATAAACTTTAACCATCATACATCAACATCAATACCCGGTCCATCCGGGTATTGGTGTTTTAAAAAGTCGCGCATACGGAGGTCGGCAATCAACATTTCGCTGATGGGTTGCTTTGCAAGCCGACTATTTGCGGATGCAGGAGGCGGCAAAGTCAACCCGGAGCGGTTGATTGCCGCAGTTTTTAAAAATACAGTTGAAAAGATGTTCAAGGTTGTTGATAACTTTTTATAACTCTTTAAAAAGTGGAAAAGCCACGATTTATCATAATTTCTCTACAAAATAATCAACACCATCAGTTGAAAGAAAACCGCGGCAGACCGCAACCTGGAACCTCCAAATTTATTTATCAACAATATCAACAGCCAGAAAATAGACCTAAAAAAGATTTATAAATTTTTTGTCTTATATTTGTTTGATGGTTGATAAAGTCTCATATAAGCAGCGAGAAGAATTCGAATCGAAAGACACCGATTTCGAAAACAAAATCCGCCCCGGCGCCTTTGACCAATTCGGAGGCCAGGACCTCATAATAGAAAAACTCAAGATATACGTCCAAGCCGCAATAATACGTGGAGAATCGCTGGACCATATCCTCTTTCACGGCCCTCCCGGCCTTGGTAAAACCACCCTTGCCCACATAGTGGCCAACGAACTCGGCGTAAATATGAAAATAACCTCCGGCCCCGTGCTGGACAAGCCCGGCGATCTTGCGGGCCTGCTCACCAGCCTCGAACCCGGCGACGTCCTTTTCATAGACGAAATACACCGCCTGAGTCCGGTAGTGGAGGAGTACCTCTACTCCGCTATGGAAGACTTCACTATAGATATTATGATAGACAAGGGGCCCGGCGCCCGCAGCGTCCAAATCTCGCTGAGTCCATTCACGCTTATTGGCGCCACCACCCGCAGCGGTCTTCTTACATCTCCGCTCCGCGCCCGTTTCGGCATTCAGGAACACCTTGAATATTACGACTATAAAACCCTGTCCGGAATAGTAAAAAGAAGCGCATCCATACTAAATATAGGAATTGAAGATGATGCAGCTGCAGAGATAGCGATGCGCAGCCGCGGTACCCCCCGAATTGCCAACAACCTGCTGCGTCGCGTGCGCGACTTTGCCCAGGTTAAGGGTAACGGCACAATAGACCTTGAAATAACAAAATATGCCCTCAACGCCCTTAATATTGACAAGCGAGGGCTGGATGCAATAGACAACAAGATACTCACCACAATTATAGAGAAATTCAAGGGAGGTCCCGTGGGAGCATCTACAATTGCAACCGCTATAAGCGAAGACCAAGGAACCTTTGAAGAGGTATATGAACCCTTCCTTATCAAAGAAGGATTCATACGCCGAACCCCCCGCGGCCGTGAAGCCACCGACCTGGCCTACAGCCACCTTGGCCTCAGCCGCCTGGCACCAGACAACACTCTTTTCTAATTTTGAAAAGAATAATATACATACTGTCTTTAATAATATCGACGCTGCTTGCGCCGCAAGATGCTTTTTGCTGCACCACAGCCATATTCTCCGGAAAAACCACCACCGACGGCCGTCCTATAATATGGAAAAACCGCGACAGCGGGTTTATGCACAACCGTGTGGATTATATAGCTGCCGGCGGCGATATAAAATATAGTTTCCTTTGCCTCAAAAACAGCAACCCGGACACCGACGAAGCCTGGAGCGGTCTCAATTCAGAAGGATTCTCCATAATGAATTCAGTCTCCTATAACATCAGGCGCGAAGGAGATGATACCCCGGATTCCCAAATGGATCAAGAAGGGTTCATTATGTACCGCGCCCTGGCCACCTGCGCAACTATAGAAGATTTTGAAAAACTGCTGGATGGACTAAATGCTCCGTTTGGTATAGAAGCCAACTTTGGTGTAATTGATGCCCGCGGCGGGGCGGCGTATTATGAGGTAAACAACTTCGAATGGGTAAAATACGATGTGAACGACCCTGAAACCGCCCCGGACGGATATCTTATCCGCAGTAATTATTCATTCTCCGGACGGGAAGGAAAAGGTCAGGGATATGTGCGTTATAACAACGCTCAAAAGAATATTTCGGAACTTCTTGCTTCCGGAGGTAAGATAGATGAACGCTGGGTTATGGATTGCCTATCCCGCAGCTACTATCAATCTTACTACAAAATGAATCCATATAAAGAAGGACGCAGTTTCTTTAAGGATAAGGATTTTATTCCACGCAAGTCTACCTGCGCCGTTACAATTGTAAAGGGAGTGGAAAAAGGGGAGAACCCGGCAAATGCATATATGTGCACCGCTCTCGGTTATCCTCCCGCAAGCGTATTGGTGCCGATGATGGTGGCTGACGGAAAGGTTGTTAATTCTGATATGACCTCATCGGTAAAAAGCCGCAGGAGTGCCGCTTGCGACAGGGCACTGAAAAGAAAAGAGAGAATATTCTTTAAGAATAATGATATAAACTACGTCGACCTGGAAGAGGTCCGCCGCCTGCAAAGCCAAATAAAAACAGAAGAAGACAGCATCTTTACAGACTTCAAAATAAGATATGAAGAGGTTAAAGTTCGATAATCTTAACGGCGGAGTCTCCTGTAAAGCGGTTTTTCTGGCAAATGTCGTATCAAAGTTGGATAATGCCAGCCTGCATTTGGTATGTTTCAACACTAAGAAGGAAGCACTTTTTTTTACCAGCGACCTTGACAATTTCTTTACAGACGATTGTCTTTACTATTTTCCTTCCACTAACGATGGTAAATCGTCACAGTCGGTAAAAAGTGCCACCAGTAAGGTACAGCGCACCGCCGCCATCAAAGCAATGGAGTCCTTTGCCGCCAAGGGCTTGCCTGGCAATCTTGACAAAGAAATTGAAAGCAGCGGAACTTCTATTGAAAAAGAACTTCTCAACAAGCAGTTGAACAGTGTAAACAATCCCCTTGTAATTATAACTTACACAGAGTCGCTCAAAGAGAAGGTTCTAAAAAAACAAAACACCGCCAGCAGCATAATATCCCTTAAAAAAGGAGACAGTTTCAGCCACGATTTCATAAAAGATGTTCTTTTTGAAGCTGGTTTCAAAAAGGTGGATTTTGTGTCTATGCCGGGAGAGTTTTCGCTGCGCGGCTCAATAATAGATATATTTTCCTATGCCGATAATTATCCTTACCGAATAGACTTTTTCGGAGATGAAATAGAGACTATATCCCGGTTCAACGCCGATACCCAGCGTACGGTAGAAAATGTAGGGCAGGTGGATATTTACCCTAATCTTTTTGAAAACCACGGTGAAGATGAGTATGTGGAATTGGAATCACAGCTGCCGGAAAACACAATCTACTGGGATTTTTGCGAGGAGGTGCAATATCAAAATACAAACGCGTCGCAAGTAATTCCGCAACCGGCTTTCAATAAAAATTTTGAAATTCTCTGCCGCGACATTGCATCGCGTGAAGATGCCGGCTATACCGTACATATACTTTCACCCCAGCTCAACCAGACGGTGCGTCTCAAACAAATATTGGAGGGGGTGGGGCACGTAGATTTCATCCCCATCTCCCTTCACGAAGGTTATATAAGCAACACCGAGCGCCAGTGCTGGTATACCGACCATCAGATTTTCGAGCGCTATCACCGGATAGTAACCAAGCGCGAGGTTACCAGCAGCGAGCGGCTCACCCTTAACGATCTGGCATCTTTCAATATAGGAGATTATGTGGTCCATATAGACCATGGAGTGGGGCGTTTCGGCGGCCTGGTTCGCACAGATGTGAACGGGAGGATGCAGGAGGCCATCAAACTCACCTATAAGGACGGCGATGTGATATTCGTCTCCATTCACGGAATTCACCGCATAAGCCGCTATAAAAGTGCCGACGGCACCCCGCCCAAGATTTACAAACTGGGCAGCCGCTCCTGGGAAAAACTAAAGAACAACACCAAGAGCAAGGTAAAGGATATAGCTGCCGATCTAATAAAACTCTACAGCGAACGTTACAGCGCCCCGGGCTTCAATTTTGCTCCGGATGATTATCTGCAGCAGGAACTTGAATCATCGTTTATGTACGAAGATACCCCGGACCAGCACAAGGCGGTGGAAGATGTGAAGAAAGATATGGAAGATGCCCACCCTATGGACCGCCTCATTTGCGGCGACGTGGGGTTCGGCAAAACCGAGGTGGCCGTCCGCGCTGCTTTTAAGGCGGTATCCAGCGGCAAGCAGGTGGCGGTGCTGGTACCCACTACTATCCTCGCGCTGCAGCACTACCACACTTTTAGTTCGCGCCTCAACGATTTTCCCTGCAACATAGAGTTCATCAGCCGCCTCAAAACCGCGAAAGAAGTTCGGGAGATCGCTCAAAAATTGCGCGAGGGCAGGATAGATATCCTTATAGGTACCCATCGAATCTTAGGAAAGGAAATAATATTCAAGGATCTGGGTCTGCTGATAATAGACGAGGAACAGAAATTCGGTGTCAGTGCCAAAGAAAAAATGCGTATGCTGCGCAAAGATGTGGACACATTGACCCTCACCGCCACCCCCATCCCCCGCACGTTGCAATTCTCCCTGCTGGGGGCGCGCGACATCTCCATAATATCCACTCCGCCGCCAAACCGGGTGCCGATTCACACGGAGATAATAGATTTCGATACAGACACTATCCGGGATATAATAGAATACGAACTTGAACGTCGCGGCCAGGTGTTCTTTATTCACAACAGGGTAGAGGATATAGATTCGGTGGCGGAACAAATCCGTTTGATATGCCCCGCTGCCCGTATTTGTGTGGCCCACGGCCAGATGGAACCGGCGGTGCTGGAAAAGAAGATTCTGGATTTTATGGACGGCGACTACGATATTCTTGTAGCGACCTCCATTATGGAAAACGGCGTGGATATTCCCAACGCCAACACAATGCTCATAAACCGGGCCCAGTATTTCGGTTTGAGCGACCTTCACCAGCTGCGCGGCCGCGTGGGGCGCAGCAATGTCAAGGCATACTGCTATCTTATAGTGCCGTCGCAGGAGATACTTACCGACGACGCCCGCGCCCGCCTGAACGCTATAGAAACTTTCAGCGACCTTGGCAGCGGCTTCAACATAGCTATGCAGGATTTGGACATCCGCGGCGCCGGCAACCTGCTGGGGGCGGAGCAGAGCGGATTCATTGCCGAGATGGGTTTCGAAACCTACCAGAAGATACTGGCGGAGGCGATGAGCGAACTCAAGAGCGAAATAGACTTGGAAGAGAGCCAGGCGCCCGATGCCGGCGGCCTTATTTCGGGCGGCTGGGTGTCTGACTGCTACATCGATACCGACATAGAAGCCTATATTCCGGACGATTATATAAACGTCCCCAAGGAGAAGATGCGCCTCTACCGCGAGTTGGACAATATGAAAAGCGAAGCCGGGGTGGATGCGTTCGTGGCGGAGATGACAGACCGGTTCGGCGCGGTGCCGCCGCAGTTGGAAGAGCTTGTAAACATTGTCCGCCTGCGCCAGAAGGCCATCAGCCTTGGTTTTGAAAAGATTATACTCAAGAACGGCGGTATGCTGGCCTACTTCGTATCAAATCAAAAATCGAACTATTACAACAGTGAATCATTCGGACGGGTACTCGATTTTATACAACGTTCGCCCCGCAAATATCAGCTGGTGCAGCGTCCGACCTCGCTGTTTATAAAATGCGATAATGTGGGCAGCGTAAAAAAAGCGGTTGATTTATTGCAAGAAATGCTAACTTTGCAATTCTGAACATTTCAAAAATGAACCTTGTCATAGATATAGGGAACACCGCTTGCAAAGTTGCTGCCTACGACGGCCTCAAGTTGGTTTCCGTTCAGCGGTTCGAAGATCCTTCGGACCTTCGCACCAAAGTTGGCAACGGCTACAACACAATTGTGCTGGCCTCCGTGCGCAACTACGACACCACTCTGCGGGAAGAGTTGAGCCGCCACTGCACCAGGTTCATAGATTTCAGCGTGGAGTTCGTGAGGGAGCAGGTTGCCGCCGGCTACGGCTTTTACAAATATCTGGACAATATGCCGGACGGTATGGGCGCGGACCGTATGGCCGCCATACTGCAGGCCTGCATCCTTATGCCGGAAGAAGATATCCTGTTGTTCGACTTCGGCACCGCCACCACGGTAGAATTCATAGACAAAGGCCATTATGTGGGCGGCGCCATATCCCTGGGCCTTAATATGCGCTACCGTGCGCTCAGCCACTTTACCAGCAAAATTCCGCTGGTGGAGCCGCAGACCATTTTGGCTAAGGGAGATATAAATACCATTAATACAATAGGCTACGACCTGGATACTGCCCTGGCTTCGGGCAATATCCTCGGCATAAAGTTTGAAATCGAAGGGTATATGCGCGCCCATCCGCGCCGCAAAGTAATTCTCACCGGCGGTGATGCACCTGTTTTTGCCGCGGGCCTCGAAGCGGAGGTCCTCGTAGAGGAGAATCTTGTGCTGGACGGGCTGGCAAACGTAGCAATGGCATAACAATGAAAAAATTCCACCTCATATCTTTGGCTGCTGCCTGGGTTATTGCCCTGGCTCTGCCGGTTTCCGCCTTTGCACAGGCGGGCGTGGCCTACGACGCCTTCTCCCCCTATTCGATGTACGGCATAGGGTCGCTGGAGATGCAGGGCAGCCAGAACTCCCTCGCGATGGGCGGCATCGCCATAGGAGACCGTTCGTCTTCTTACATCAACTGGGTGAATCCCGCCGCCGTCACGGCGCGTGAAAACAAGGCCTTTATGTTGGATTTCGGGGTGACGCAAAAGAACATATTCTACCACGCCGACGCGGCTACCTCCATAGAGGAAACCGACAGCGGCACGCTGCGCTCCGTGAATAATATGTTCAACATCCACCATATCATAGCCACGCTCCCCATCACCCCCAAGATAGCCGTCAAGGCTGGGTTGATGCCATTCGCCGCCACCGGCTACGAGTTTGTATCACGCGAATATGCAGACGAAGTGCTGCTGGAGATGGGCGACGTCGAATATAATAAAGCGGGCAAGGGCGGCATCTACCAGCTTGTGCTGGGCGCCGGCTGGAACGCGTTCAAGAATTTCAACATAGGTGTGGACGGCATATACTACCTTGGCAACACGGTGCACAGCTCCGCCACCACTTTCACCACCAACACCCACTACCGCACTTTGAGCCGCTCCTGGACTTCGGTTTCGCGCGGCCTGGGCGCAAAGGCGGGCGTGCAATACACAATCCCGGTGCAGAAAGATTTGGACCTTACGCTGGGCGCCACCTACAAGATTGCCAGCACAATGGGCGGCGAGCACACCAGCCTGGTGAGCGCACAGACCTCGTCGTCGCTGGACACCATCTCCAACGTGATAACCAAGATAGAAGACAAGATACCCGCAGAAATCGGCGCCGGCGTGACCCTGCGCAGGGCGGAGCGCTGGATGGTCGGCTTCGACTATATCTATCAGGATTGGAGTAAAACAACTTTCGACAACGCCCCGGGCATTGACGTGACTACCCGCTGCGCGCAGTCGTTTCGCCTGGGCGGTGAGCTCACCCCGGACCGCTACGACTTCCGCCATTACGGTCGCAACATCACCTACCGGGCCGGTCTGTATTACAATCAAGGATATATTGCCGTCAAAGGGACGCCAATCAACAGTATGGGCCTCACCTTCGGCGCCAGCTTCCCAGTTTTCAACCGCTATACATCGCTGGCTCTCAGTGTAGATTTGGGCAGGACCGGCACTTTGGCAAACTATTTGGTAAAAGAGAATTATATAAAGTTCAATGTGGGCCTGAACTTGTTTGACACGTGGTTCCACAAAACTTTATACAAATAAGTTAATAAATTAATAACTTTACACTATGAAAAAGATTTTGACACTTATGTTTGCGGCGATGTTCACAGTTGCTGCATTCGCACAGAACAGATTCGGGCCGGACAGTGCCGAATGTGTAAAGTATCTCTCTTATTACAAAGAGTACCTTAAGCAAGGCAATAACGAAGAGGCGATAGGCCCTTGGCGCAAAGCGTATGCAATCTGCCCCGTTACGGCAAGTCAGAATATGCTTATCGACGGACAGAAACTGCTCCGCTGGGCAATGGGTAAAACTAAAGACCCTCAGGCCCGTGCCGGTTATCTGGACACCATTATGAAAATCTACGACCAGCGCGTGGCTGCGTTCCCCAAGAACGCCGTGTCCGCCCTCAACAACAAGGCCATCGACATCAACAAGTTCCGCTGGAACGAGAACGACCCGCAGGCCCTATACGATGAGATGAAGAATATCTTCAACACCACCGGCAGCAAGGCCAGCGATCTGGTTTGCGTCAAGTTGATGGAGACTGCCTCCAACCTGTATACCCAGGGCGCCCTGGATGCAGAGCAGGTGATGAACGATTACACCGCCATCACGGAGAACATATCCGCCCAGCTGGCAGCCAAGGACAACCCCAGCCTGCGCAAGGCACAGAAAGACGTCGAGACGCTGTTTATGAACTGCGGCATTGCAAGTTGCGACAACCTGCTCGCGCTGCTAACTCCCCGCTATGAGGCCAACCCCACCGACGAGGAGACTCTTCGCGGCGTAGTAAAAATGCTCAGCAGCGCCGACTGCCTGGACAGCGACCTTTATCTGAACGCAGTCGAGTCGCTCTACCGTCTGGATCCTTCCTCCTCCACGGCATATCTGCTTTACAAGCTTTATTCCCGCAAGGACGAAACATCCAAGGCCGTCAAGTTCCTGAACGAGGCCATCGCAACCTGCGACGGTTCCGACACCCAGCAGCTGGCCAACTACTACTTTGAGCTCGGCTCCTATAATTATAAAAAGGCGGGCAACAACGCAGCTGCAATTGCAGCTGCTAAGAAGGCCGCCGAACTGTCAGACGAATTCAAGGGCAAGGCATACCTGCTGATAGGTACAATATGGGGCACCGTCCGCTGCGGCGGCAACGAGATTGAGTCGCACGCCCACTTCTGGGTTGCCTACGACTACGTGAATCGCGCAAAGGCCGCCGACCCTTCGCTCACTGCAGACGCCAACGCCCTGGCGGCTCAGTACCAGGCATACTTCCCCGGCCAGGCCGACGCCTTTATGTACGACTTGACCAACGGCCAGAGCTACACCGTAAGTTGCGGCGCCCTGCGCGAGACTACAACCGTGAGAACAGCCAAGTAACACGATACACAATAACATCATAAAACGCACAGTAGAGGCGGGGCTCCGGGCCCTGTCTCTACCGTTGTTTTTATGTGCCGCGCTTCTGACCCCCTCCTGCAAGGAGAAGGCACCCAAGCCGGAGATAGACTACGAAACCACTCCGGTGCAGAGCGTGCGCGGTATGCAGGTACAGGAATTCCAGAAGGCCGACCTCTCTATGGAGATGCGCACCCGGGCTATGGACACCTACCGCTACGAGAAAGATTCCGTGCCCACCACCAAGGAGGTTTACAGCGAAGGCTTCGAGGTTTATCTTTACAGCGAAGACGGGCTGCTGGAGAGCCAGCTGGTTGCCGAGGGGGCACAGCACATCACAACCAAAAAGAAAGAGGAGTGGATGGCGTTCGGCAACGTCAACATCCTCAACCATATAAAAGGCGAGAGGATAATTACCGACACCGTGTATTGGGACAGGCAGGCGGAACAGATATACACCGACTGCTATGTGGTAATGACCTCGCCGCAAGGCAAGCTGCAGGGCTACGGTATGCGCAGCGACCAGCGAGCCAACAAATCTACAATACTCAGGCCTTTCGATTCTTATGGCCGGGTGGTTAACGATTCCACCAAATTTTACATTGATACAGTGAATTTTGTGGGTCCGTTGCCGCGAAATAAATAATTTTTTATAATTTTGCGCGCTTATTGTCCCCCTGTATGCAGATACGGGGCGTGCAGTAGCGTGATTATTATGAAAATAACCAAATAATACTGATATGGCCGTATTGGAGAAAATCCGTGTCAAACTCGGAATTCTTATTTCAATCTTGATAGCGGTAGCTTTGCTGTCGTTTATCATAGACCCTAATACTCTCGGGTCGACTTTGCAGAGTATGTCAAAAGAAAACAATGTGGGTTCGATGGGTGGCAAGAGCATTTCTTATCGTGAATATTACACGGCGCTCGAGCAGAATACATCTTTAATGAACGCGCTCACCGGCGGCAACTCCAACACAGAGGAGAGCCAGCGCCAGCTGCGCGAGATGACCTGGAACCAGTTCTACAACCAGAAGGTCTTCTTCCCCAAAATCAAGAAGGCCGGCTTTTCCGTAGAGGATGCCGAAATGGTTGAGCTGCTGCAGGGCGAGAACCCTTCACCTGTAATCTCCCAGCAGACTATGTTCCGCGGCGAGGACGGTCAGTTCAGCCCGGAGGCGGTGAAGACCTTTGTTGCCCAGATGGATCTGGACGAGAGCGGCCTGCCCCGCAGGTATTGGGATTACCTCAAGGAGCAGGTTTATGCACAGCAGATGTATAACAAGTATTACTCTGCTGTTCGCAACAGCGACATTATGAACGCCTCCCAGTTGAATCGTGCCGTGAACGAGGGCAACCTCACTAAAGATGTGGACTGGTTTATGGTTCCCATCAACTTTGGTGTGGACAGCACCATCAAGATTACCTCCGCAGAGGTTACCAAATATTACAACGACCGCAAGGAGCAGTACCGCCAGTGGGCCAACCGCGACATCGAATACGTAGTGTTCGAGGTTGAACCCAGCGCAGAGGATATCGAAGAGACCAAGGCTGTGTTCGACGATCTGTACAATCAGTTTGCCGTTGCAGAGAACCTCAAGAACTTTGTGGCTCTCAATTCCGACCGCCGTTGGGACGACAACTTCTACAGCAAGGAAGAGCTCGCTTCGACCCCCGCCATTGCAGATTTCGCATTCGGCGGCACCGGAGCCATCAGCCCGGTTGATTCCACCGCAGAAGCTTTCACCGCTGTGCGCGTTGCAGAGCGCAAGCGTATGCCGGACCAGGTTCAGTTCGCATATTCCCTGTTCCCCATGGACAAGCGCGCCTCCGCAGACTCCCTGCTGGCAGAGGTCAAGAAGAACGGCGGCAGCGACGACTTGATGCCGACGGCAAAGATGAGTATGAAGGATATGGCAGCCAACGGTATGGATGTGTTTGCCGAGGCGTTCGATATGCGCCCTGGCGAAACCCGCCTGATTGAGATAGACCAGTACCAGATGCTGGCGGTGCTCAAGCTTGTGGACGCGTCCGAACTCAAGGACAAGGTCAAGCTCGCCATACTGCGCAAGAACATCAATCCAAGCGACAACACCTATAGAGATTATAATATGAAAGCAGCCGATCTGGCAGACCGCAGCGACAACGACTATGCAAAGTTTGCCGCAATCGTCAAGGAAGAGGGGCTGCCGGTTGTACCTATGCAGCACGTAACCTACGACACCAAGCGAATAGGCGACTGCGACAACGCGCGGCAGGTGGTGCACTGGGTGTTCGACCGTAAGACAAAAGAAGGTTCAGTATCGGATGTGATTACGGTTGATAACAAATATTACTTTGTGGCGGCTGTCACAAAAGTACGCAAGGAGGGCAGAATCCCCCTTGAGGAGGTCAAAGATGATATATTGACTCAGCTTATAAACGATAAGAAGGTAGAGAAGGTTGCAGAAGAGGCCAAGGCCAAGATCAGCGGCGGCGAGTCGCTGGACGCGCTGGCGGAGAAGTTCAACACCACCGTCAACCACAAGGAGGGTATGAGCTTCGGTGCGTTGGATATGAGCGTGGAGCCTTCGTTTGCCGGAGCGGTGGCTTCAGCGCCGGAAGGAGAGGTCGTTGGGCCTGTCAAAGGCCAGATTGGCGTCTATTTCTTCCAGGTTGCCAAGGCCGAGGACGGGGAGTTCTTCTCCGAAACAGACGCCCTCAACAGAAGCGCCCAGAAGGGCTATTCCGTCATCCAGCAGTTACCCGAAATAATCAAGCAAGAAGCTGAAGTAAAGGACTATAGAGGCAAATTTTATTAAAATATTGACATTTTTTTAACAAATAGAACGCATAAATCCGCAAAAAATTTTGTGGTTAAGTATTTTATATCTATATTTGACCAATATTTTGTGCGTAGTGCGCAAATACATAAATAGAATTATAATTAATTTTTATAATCCATTTAAATTAATGTTTAATCAAATGAAACGTAAAATGTTTTTTAGACTTACCGCTGTCTGCTTGATGGCAGTAAGTGTACTGATTGCTTGTACAAAGGATTACGGTTCAGACATTAAGGCGCTTCAGGACAAGGTTGACAACCTTAATACAGAGGTTGGCAGACTCCAGAAGCTCATTACTGATGGCAGCGTAATCACTTCGGTTACCCCCGTCGAAGGCGGTGTTAAGGTAACCCTCAGCAATGGTGATCCTTTCGTTATCACTAACGGTAAGGATGGCAAAGACGGTACCGTTTGGTCCATTGGCGACAACGGCAATTGGTTCTGCGACGGCATTGATTCCGAAAAGCCCGCACGTGGCCCTCAGGGTGACACCGGTGCTTCTGCTTACGAAGTAGCAAAGGCTAACGGTTTCACCGGCACAGAGGCCGAGTGGCTGGCTTCCCTCAAGGGTAAAGACGGCGTTGACGGCGATTCTGCTTACGAAGTTGCCAAGAAGAACGGCTTCACCGGCACAGAGGCTGAGTGGCTGGCTTCTCTCAAGGGCGCCAAAGGCGACAAAGGCGACGCAGGTGACTACTATCTGCCTTGCACCGACAAGTCTGACACTGCACACTATGGCAAGTGGATCAAAGTTAATGGCGCAACCGGCGAGAAGACCTACCTCACCGAGGAGTGGCTCCCTCTGGGCACCATTACCGCTATCGTTGAGGACGGCATCCTTGAACTTCACAACGTAGAGGGTGCAGAAGATGGTATCGTTGAGATTTCTCTCAGCAAAGACATCGTAGACCTGGCTGTTATCCCCGAAATTTGGGATCCCGATCTGGGTATGTCTCAGGCTACTGTTTATGCAGTTACCCCGACCAAATGGGAGTTGTATATGTTCTTCCGTCAGTATAACGAAAAGATTAGGAACTGGTTGGATCAGAATAATGGTGCTAACCCTTATCTGGATCCTGCGTTTGCCAATGTTCGTTACTGGTGTATGCTCTACAACTCATATCTGGGAATTACCGGACAGACCAGCAACCCTGCTTACAATGCAGCCTGGGACTGCAACTCAGATTCTTATGTAAACTATAAGTGGCCGGATGCCACCCAGTGGGGTGATGTTGACCATGCTATTGAGGAAGGTGAGATAGTTTACGACTATGCTACAATTGCAAATGCTGTTAATTCTGCGTTGGATATTTTGGGTAACTGCGTTGCTTACGGTTCCAATTATGCAGAAAATTACACTTTCCGTCAGATTCCGGTAAGCGCGCTCAGACTTAAGTATCGCGTGAGCCCTGCAGGTGCAGACGTGGCAAACTATAAGTTCTCTATGCTCGACCGCCGTCTCCAGGTTGGCGACATTGCCACCAAGGCAGAAGGCGACCACTACAACTATGCAGTAGCAAAGGTTAACGTTGAGAAGGTCGGTTTAGATCAGCTGAATGTGGAAGGCTATGTAGATTACTGGAAATACTTTGCAGACAAGCCTATCGATTGGTTGATCGAACTTATGGCGATGAAATCCACTCTTGCTTGGGATTACCAGTGGACAGCAGAGGTTGCTACTATCGGAACAGGCAAGACTCTTGCGCAGGCTAACTATGTTGCCGGTGATAACGGTGGACAGCCTATAAGCGATATTTTGAATATGCAATACAGAGACAACGGGTACTTCAAGACAGCTTACGAATCAATGTCTGCGTGGGTTAATGCCAACAGCATCAGCTACGAGACAATCGTTGCCCTGGAGGCTGCTAAGAACACCGCACACGCAGAGGCAGTTGTTTCTGACTATACCGCAGTTAAGCTTCGTTACCTCTATCCTCTTTGGACTGCTTACAACCGCCACGAACCCGGCTTGCAGGCTGCTCGCTGGCGTCTTGCTTACAACTCCCAGCTCTTTGCAACCTACGGTCCCGTTTTCTCTTACGAAAACGACTATCTGGTAGAAGGCACCACTTACGATGTAGCCGCTCGTATGCGTTTTGCCGATCCTTACTACGGCTCACTCGAGAATCTGGGCTTCAAGGTAGAGTATCATTACTTTACTTATGATACATCCAACTCTCAGCAGGGTGGACCTTGGTCCGCTTGGGGCTATCACGCTGATGGTGTTGACGCACAAGGGAACCAGAACTATGATGACAATGTTTCCGGCGAGTATATCCCGGAAGATTTTGATGGCTATGATAAGGTGACTTGCACCGACGACGGTAAGGTTTCCATCAAAGAAGGTGCAGAAGATTATATCGGCCGCTATGTTATGATTTGCGCCGATGCTACTATAGTTGATCAGGCTACCGGTAAGAAGTATGGTTCCGTTTTCGGACCTACCACCGGCAATGAGATGAATACTAACTATAATCACCTCAATGCAAACAGATTCTTGTGGCTGGATGAGTTTATGGGTCACTATCTCCTCCTCATCGTTCCCGATACCAACAAGACTCTCAACGTAGTTTACGATCTGGGTGATGTAGACTATCTGACACTTGCACAGTCCTGGCCGACTCCTGCACCTCTTGCATCTCTTGATCCTCGTCCTCAGGAAGGTCGCAACCACGAGTGGGATGACGCACTTGAAATGGATATGACCGGTTTCAACAATATCTACACTGCAGATCCTGTTGTCACCGCTACTCCTCAGAAGCCTGGAAGCTACGAGGTAACATTCTCCAGGGACAAGAATAAAATGTTCACGATCAAGCTCAACAACCAGGTTCCTCTGGGAGCAGACAAGATTACCTATACTTTCACCCCTAAGGATGACAAGTACAGCAAGGTTTGCTACACCATCAAGTGGAATGTTGTTATCAACTGGGCTGAGACCGAGCCTATCCTCAACCCGGATTACATCCTCTACGATGACGATGCTCGCACTCAGCTCACCAAGACCATCATCAACCCGGATCCTGCAACTCTCAGCCTGACTGGTAATGACTATGTTGCCGGTGCTTGGAAGGATTACCGCGCTACTTCTACCGATATGACCAAGGTTCCTTACGTTGACTCTATCGTAGCTGTCAAGGGTAAAGATGTTGCCGGCACTTGGAAACCTCAAACTTCCATCAGGGAGCACATCAAGGATTACGGTCAGTATATGGATATCCAGCAGAACGTCGATAACCTCGCAATGAGCATTGACTGGGCTAACACCAAGTACTCCGACGGTACTCCGGTTCCTAACACCTCCGCTAAGATTGAGAGCGTTGCAAGCGGCAAGCCTCAGTACAAGCTGCAGGAGATGAGCATGCTCGAGGCATTCAAGGCATACGAGCAGTATCGCGACTACCTGGTTAACATCAAGGTTACCCTCAAGAACGGTGCTGAAAAGATTGTCAAGGCTTACATCGTACGCTTCATCAACCCGTTCAAGCTCAAAGTAACCGACGTTGTTCTCCACACTCACAAGCAGGATTGGTGCGCAGCTCCGGCTAACATCATGATTCTCGATGTTGACGACGAGTCCAAGGTTATCTACGACTTCGCAACCAACACCGTTGATGCAAGCTACAACACCATCTATCCTGGTATCCTTACCTCTCTTGCAGAAGAGGCCAACAGACCTAAATTCAAACTTGTGACCCCGATCGATCCTAGCTTCGGTACTATCGAGACTAACGGCTATGAGACCGAGAACCTCAAGGTTGATGTTACTTCCGGTTGGTTCTACTGGCGCAACCTTGGTACTGACCTCCAGGTTGACAAGAACACCCAGTACGAGGTAACTCTCACCATCCCTGGTGTTGCAGAACTCGCAGACAAGGGCAAAGTCACCGTTCTCTCCGTGGCTAACTCCAAGGTATTCCACAAAGATCACGATGACACCTACGCTGCAGGCACAACTCCTCAGCCTTACGATCACGCAAGGACCATTTGGGAGATCATCTTCGAGTAATCGAATAATCTAAATAGAAATTTGGGGCGGCCAATCTGGCTGCCCCATTTTTTTTTGCTTGTTTTCAAGAATTTTTTTACCTTCGCAAAGCGCTAATGTGCATTTATTGAATTCACTAACGTTTAAATTATTTAATACAACATCATGAAGAAATTATTTTCAATTGTTGCTCTGGTGCTCCTCACTTTCTCGGTGAATGCTCAGAACAAGGAATTTAATCCTTATTGGTATCTGCAGCTCCAGGGTGGAGTAGGTCAGACTGTAGGCGAGACTCCTTTCAAGACTCTGATTTCTCCCGCTGCAGCACTCAACGTAGGTTGGCAGTTTGCTCCCGCAGTAGGCGCACGCCTCAACCTCAACGGCTGGCAGGGCAAGGGTGGCATCCCTCAGAACTCAGGTGACCTCCTCTATAGCTGGAACTACGGTCAGGCAGGTCTTGATGTCCTCTTCAACCTCGCACAGCTTGGCGGTTACAAAGATCGCGTGTTCAACCCGTACCTGTTCCTTGGTGCCGGCGCAAACTATGCGTTCAACAACGGCGCTCCTTCACAGCAGGAGTTCCCCGCCATTATGGCAAACCGCTGGGATCCCAGCAACATCTCTCCTGTAGGCCGTCTCGGTCTCGGTGCTGACTTCCAGCTGGGTTATCGCGTAGCCCTCGGCCTCGAGGTTGTTTGCAACGCCCTCAGCGACAAGTTCAACAGCAAGCCCGGCAGCTTCACTCCCGATTTCGACTGGCAGTATCAGGCCCTCCTCGGCCTCAAGATCCGCCTGGGCAAGAAGCCGGTTCCCGCACCCGTACCTGTACCCGTGCCCGTAGCTGAACCCGAACCGGAACCCGAACCGGAACCTGTAGTTGAGCCCGCACCCGAACCGGAACCCGAACCGGAGTTCGAGGCATATGTAGAGAACATCTGGTTCAACCTCGACAAGTACAACATCCGCGAGAGCGAAGTTTACAAGATCGACAACATCGTTAAGGTTCTCAACGAGAATCCTAAGACCAAGATCTCCATCACTTCCTACTGCGACGTTGAGACCGGTACCGATGCTCACAACTGGAAACTTTCCGAGAACCGCTCCAACAGCGTTAAGAAGGCTCTTATGGACAAGGGTATCGCAGAGGACCGCATCATCACCGACTTCAAGGGTAGCCGCGAGCGTCCGTTCGCTAACCCTGCAGAGAAGAACCGTGTATCTATCTGCGTTGTTGACGACTAATCGTTAAACCAACATTATATTAAGAAGGATGACCCGGCGGGCCATCCTTCTTTTTTATTTGCGCAACGCGTCCACGGGGTTTAGGCTGGCGGCCTGCGAGGCTGGAGCTATGCCGCTGGCCAGGCCCAGGACAACAGCTACGCCAAAGGCCAGCGCAATGTGTTTGGAAGTTATTGTTGCGGTTATGACGCCGGACGGGATAAGCGTAGCAACGGTGGCGGCCAGCAGCAGGCCAAGCCCGGCACCTAACACAGAAAGCAGCAGCGCCTCTGTCATAAACTCCATCAGTATGCGGCTGCGACGCGCCCCCAGGGCCTTTTTAAGGCCTATTGTGTAGGTTCTTTCTTTGACCGATACCAACATAATATTCACTATGCCGAAGCCCCCAATAAGCAGCGAAAACAGCGCTATCACAAGCCCTATGGCGGTTATCTTGGATGTGAGCGACACCGTTTGCCGGCTTAGGTCTTCCATTGTGTTGAGGGCAAAGTTGTCTTCCTTTGCCGGCGGCAGCCGGCGGGCGGCGCGCAGGACGCGGCGGGTTTCGCTCATAGCCGCATCCCGGCCGGCCGCGCCGGGCCCCACGGCAGTCATCGTTTCCAGCTCCTCATCACCCGCAAGGCGTTCCGCCGCGGCAAAAGGCACCACCAGGGCGTAGTCGGTCGCATACAAGTTGATGATGTTCTTACCCTCCAGCGAGAGCACACCAATCACGGTCATATTGCGGCCGCCGATGCGTATGCTGCTGCCGCAGGGTTCGCCGCTGCCGAACAGCCCTTCCGCCACTTTGGCGCCCAAAATCACCTTGGCGTCGCTGCCGGACAGCTCCGCCAGCGAAAAGTCGCGCCCAGCGCACACCGAAGCGTACACCATATGCTGCCAGGCGCCGCTCACCCCCAGCAACTTGCACCCCCGCATAGTCTTCCCCCCGCACGCAACATCCACCTCCGCACTCCCCGCCAGCGAAATCCAGCCCGAAACAGTCGCGGAGGGTTGCTTCGAAAGACGAGCATCTGCGGCTGCGCTCGGCGTCGAAGCCAACCCGGAGCGGTTGAGGGCTGCGATCTTGCGCTCCGCTATCGCCTGATGGCGATTATTAGCGACAAGGGCGAGGAAGTCTTCGCGGGAGGGTTGGGGCCGGGAGGCGTAGCGGGTCCAGTCGCCGCCGTCGCTGACAACCGGGAAGCGCTCCACCATAATCATATCGCTGCCAAAATGGTCAAAGCCGGCAACCACGGCCCGTTTAATGCCGTCTACCAGCGAGAAAGAAACAACAACAACAAAGATTCCGACACTCACCCCGAACAGGGAGAGAAACGCGCGCAACGCGTCACTTTTGATTTGATGAAAGATTTCCATCCGAATTTCCTCCAGCTAATTTGTTTTTGATTTGTCTTATTGTATCAAAAGCATTCAGTGGGGAAATGGAATTGATATCTATGTTCTCTATAATGTGCTTTATATCAAGCAAAAGCGGGTCGTCTAATTGGAAGAACGACAACTGCATAGGCTGCCCGGAAGCGCTGTGCGCGGCAGTCGGCGCCGCAGCGGCCCTGCCGGGCGCGGCAGAAGAGTCCTTGCTCTCCAGCGTGCGGAGTTTGTTCTCTGCGGCGGACAGCACCGCCTGCGGCATTCCGGCCATACGGGCCACGTGTATGCCAAAGCTGCTGGCAACGCCGCCGGGGCAAAGTTTGCGCAAGAAAATGACGTGTCCGTCTACCTCCTGCGTGGAGATGTGGAAATTGTGAACCCGCTCCAGCAGGTTCTCCATCTCGTTGAGTTCGTGATAGTGAGTTGCGAAAAGGGTTTTGGGCGCCAGCGGGCTGCCGTGAAGGTATTCCACTATGGCCCAGGCAATTGACATACCGTCGTAGGTGCTGGTGCCGCGGCCAATTTCGTCCAGCAGCAGCAGCGAACGCTGCGACAGGTTGTTGAGGATGGTGGCGCTCTCGGTCATTTCCACCATAAAGGTAGATTCACCGCGGGAGATGTTGTCCGATGCGCCCACGCGGGTGAAAAGTTTGTCCACGATGCCTATGCGGGCGCCCGCCGCAGGCACGTAGCTGCCAATCTGCGCCAGCAGCACAATGAGCGCCGTCTGCCGCAGCAAGGCCGATTTACCGGCCATATTCGGGCCGGTGAGGATAATTATTTGCTGGTTGTCGTTGGACAGGAACACATCGTTGGCAATGTATTCTTCTCCCTCCGGCAACAGCGCCTCGATAACCGGGTGGCGCCCCTGCTTAATGTCGATGTCCAGCGAATTGTCCACCACGGGGCGGTTGTAGCCGTAGCGATGGGCGGTGAAGGCGAACGAAGACAGGCAGTCCAGCTCGCTTACGGCGGTGGCGTTGCTCTGGATGGCGGCTATGTTGGCCTGCAGCTGGCGCACCAAATCGGCATAGATGGAACTTTCGATGGCCACAATCTGATCCTGTGCAACCAGGATTTTCTCCTCGTACTCCTTGAGTTCCGCGGTGATGTAGCGCTCGGCGCCCACCAGCGTCTGCTTGCGGATCCAGTCCGCCGGCACCAGGTCTTTGTAGGTGTTGCGCACCTCCAGATAATAACCGAACACGTTGTTGTAGCTCACCTTGAGCGATGCTATGCCTGTGGCGTCGCGCTCCCGCTGCTGGATGTCCAGCAGAATCTGCTTGCTGTGGCCCAGGATGTTGCGGAAGTCGTCCAGCCGGTTGTCCACGCCGGCGCAGATTACCTCGCCTTTGCCAATTTGCTGGGCGGTGTCGGCCTTGATTGTGGCCGATATGCGCCCGGAGAGATTCTCGAGGGCGTTCAGGCGGCCAATGTAATGCTTTATGGCAGGCACTTTTGCGCCGGAGGCGATAATGGAGGCAATCATTTCCAGGCCGCGGCCCAGCTGCAGCACTTCGCGCGGCAGAATTTTACCGGCGGCGGCGCGGGATACTATGCGTTCCAAATCGCCCACCTGGGCTATGGCCTCGCGCACCGATTCGCACAGGGCGTCATCCTCAAAAAACGCCTGTACAGCATCGCCGCGGGCCTTTATTGCCGCAGCGTCCTTGAGCGGCATCGCCACCCATTCTCGCAGGCGGCGGCTGCCCATCGGGGAGCGGCAGGTGTCAATAATGTCTATAAGAGAGGCGCCTCCGGCCGAAAGCGGGCGCAAGATTTCCAGGGACCGCATAGTAAAGCGGTCTATCCACATAAATTCGCCGCGGTCTATGCGTCCCAGCGAACGGATGTGCGAAATATCTTTGTGTTCGGTGATGTCCAGATAGGCCATTGCGGCGCCGGCGGCGGTGATGGCCAGCGGCATATCCTCCACCCCGAACCCTTTGAGAGAGTCGGTTTGGAACTGATTGAGCAGTTTGCGGTAAGCTGTGGAATATACAAAGGCCCAGGCATCGAGCGGGGTGATGAAGGCGCGGTCTGCAAAGCGGGCCTTGAAGCCGTCTTCGAACCCCTTTTGGAGCAGAATCTCCTTGGGGGCGAAGTCCGCCAGCAGCAGGTCCACGAAATCCAGAGGCCCCTGTGCCACGCGGAAAGTGCCGGTGGAGATGTCCAGGAAGGCGGCGCCGGCCTGGTCCTTCTCAAAATAGAGAGCGCAGAGCCAGTTGTTCTTGGTGGCGTCCAGCAGCGCTTCGTTGTAATTTACGCCAGGAGTCACGAGCTCCGTGACGCCGCGCTTAACCAGTTTCTTGGTGAGTTTGGGGTCTTCCAGCTGGTCGCAGATGGCCACTTTGTAGCCCGCGGCCACCATCTTTGGCAGATATATGTCTATGGCGTGATGCGGCACGCCCGCCAGCTGGGTGTAGCTGCCGGCGCCCGAGGCTTTGCGGGTGAGCACCAGCCCCAGCACCTTGCTCACAACAACGGCGTCGTCTGCAAAAGTCTCGTAGAAATCGCCCACGCGGTAGAACAAAATGCTGTCCGGGTACTGCGATTTTATTTCGTAGTACTGCTGCATCAGGGGCGTATTTTTCTCCGTTGCCATAGTCTTACAAATGTAGCCAAATTTCCCTTATCTTTGTAATATGAAAGTGAAACCGAAAAAAAGTTTGGGGCAGCATTTTTTGCACAACGAGGCTATAGCGCAACGCATAGCGGAGGCGCTGGTGGTGGACGGCGGCGTGCTGAACACACTGGAGGTGGGGTGCGGAACGGGCGCCCTGACACGCCATCTGCTGGAACGCAAAGACCTTTGTGTCAAAGGAATAGAGATTGACGAAGAGTCCATCGCCTACCTGAGGTTGAACCTGCCGGCAATTATGCCCAATCTCTACGCCGCAGATTTTTTGAAGATTGACCTGCGCAAAATATTCCCGGAGGGGGAGTTTGCTGTGATAGGGAATTTCCCGTACAATATCTCCTCGCAGATTTTCTTCAAGATTCTGGACTATCGCGAAAGTGTGCCGCAGGTGGTGGGGATGCTGCAGAAAGAGGTTGCGGAGCGGCTCGCGTCGGGCCCCGGCAACAAGAGCTACGGCATACTGTCCGTGCTGCTGCAGGCTTGGTACGATATAGAATATTTGTTCACGGTCGGGGAGAACGAATTCACCCCGCCGCCCAAGGTAAAATCGGCCGTAATACGGTTGCGGCGTAATTCCCGCACAGAGTTGGGGTGCGACGAGGCAAAGTTCAAACAGGTTGTCAAAGCCGCTTTCAACCAGCGCCGCAAAACCCTCCGCAACAGCCTCCGGGCCATAGGCGTAGATTTCTCCACGCAGCCTGACGGCTTTGGTCGAAATGACACAAACGCGTCGCTACTAGAGAAATACGCAACTCTCCGACCCGAACAAATGTCGGTCGAGGACTTTATCAAACTGACCCAAATGCTATAAGCATCGCAACAAAAAAGGAGAGCGTTTAGCTCTCCTTTTGTTGTTGAGATATCAGGACTCGAACCCGAACCGAGAGAGCCAGAATCTCTAGTGCTACCATTACACCATATCTCAATAGCGGGTGCAAATATAGGAGTATTCTCCGGATTTTCAAAAAATTATTGAGATTCCTCGACTTCGCTCGGGATGACACCTCTTTTAAAAGATGTCGCGCAATGCCTCATATACCGGGCCGTCGTGAAGGGCGGCGGGGGTGCCCGAATCGCCGTCGCTGCTTATGCCTGCCACCAGCGGAATCTGCGCCAGCAGCGGCAGGTTGTACTTCTCTGCCAGTTTCTCTGCGCCGCCGCGGCCAAAAATGTAATATTTATGGTCCGGATACTCCTCCGGCGTGAACCACGCCATATTTTCTACAATGCCGAATATGTGCTTGTCCACGTGCGGGTTGCGGAACATATCGATGCTCTTTTCCACGTCGGCCAGCGCCACCGCCTGCGGGGTGGTCACCACAAACACGCCATCCAGCGGCACATCGTTCACCAGAGAAATCTGTATGTCGCCGGTGCCGGGCGGGAGGTCTATCAACAGATAGTCCAGTTCGCCCCAAGCCACTTGCAACACCATCTGTTTGAGGGCGTTGCTGGCCATAGGGCCGCGCCAGATAAGGGCCTGTTCCGGCCGCGCGAAGTAGCCGATGGACATCCACCTGACACCATATTTTTCCACCGGAATAAGAGTCTGCTTTTCGCCGTATATCTCGGCTTCGGGCTGCACGCCCTCCGTGCCGGTCATCTTGGGGATGGACGGGCCGTAGATATCGGCGTCCGCCACGCCCACTTTGTACCCCTTTCGGGCCAGGGTTACGGCCAGATTTACCGTCACCATAGATTTACCCACGCCCCCCTTGCCGCTGGCCACTGCAATTACGCTGCCCACCTGCGACAGGTTCTCCAAATCGGGATTGACGGCGACGTTTTTTGGCTTTTCTGTGGCGCGCACCAGTTCCAGAATGTCTACCTTGACTCCTGGAAATGCAGCGGCCAGGCGTTCGCGGCATGCCGCCTTTATGCTGGCTGCGAGCGGGTCCTTGCGCTTAAACACAAGGTTGAACTTTATCCCGTCCGGCGAAGCGTGGAGGTTTTCCACCATCCCCAGCGAGACTATATCACGCCCTTCGGCGGGGTGCATAACCTCGCCCAGCAGTTCTTTTACGCGGTTTTCCATTTATTCTTTGGGTTCGGGCGCGGTGCTGGCCAGGAACAGTTCGTCCATCTGCACCTGATCTATACGGCTGGGGGAGTCTATCATTACGTCGCGGCCCATATTGTTCTTGGGGAAAGCGATAAAGTCGCGGATGGTCTCCTGCCCGCCGAACAGGGCGCAGACGCGGTCGAAGCCGAACGCCAGGCCTCCGTGAGGCGGGGCGCCGAATTTGAAGGCGTTGATGATGAAGCCAAACTTGTATTCAGCGTCCTCTTTGCTTATGCCAAGCACCTCGAACATACGCTGCTGCACGTCGGCCTGGTGGATACGGATGCTGCCGCCGCCCAGCTCGCTGCCGTTGAGTACAAAGTCGTAGGCGTTGGCGCAGACGCGCTCCAAATCTTCTTTCTTATTGCTGTAGAACCACTCCACGTGCTCCGGTTTGGGGGCGGTGAAGGGGTGGTGCATCGCATAGAAGCGGCCGTCCTCCTCGCTCCACTCGAGCAGCGGGAAGTCCACAACCCACAGCGGTGCGAACTCGTTGGGACGGCGGAGGCCCAGGCGGTTACCCATTTCAAGACGGAGCACGCCCAGCATAGTCTGCGTCTTGCGCTTTTCGCCGCAAAGAACCAGCAGCAGGTCGCCGGTGGCGGCGCCGCACTTGTCGGCCACGGCCTTGAGTTGTTCGGGGGAATAGAACTTATCTACGGAGCTCTTGATGCTGCCGTCACCGTTCAGCTTAATGTAAACAAGCCCCTTGGCGCCCACTTGAGGGCGTTTTACCCACTCGGTGAGTTCGTCCAGCTGCTTGCGGGTATATTCCGCAGCGCCGGGCACTGCAATGGCGCCTATGTAAGGCACGCTGTCGAACACGGAAAAGCCGTTTCCCTGCACCAGGGAGGTTATCTCGCTTATTTCCATACCGAAGCGGATATCGGGCTTGTCGCTGCCGTAGCGGTCCATTGCGTCGTACCAGCTGATGCGGGGGATGGGGTTGGCGATTTCAACGCTGACCACGTTCTTGAACAGGGTGCGCATCATCCCTTCGAAGGTGTTCAGCACATCTTCCTGCTCCACGAAGCTCATCTCGCAGTCTATCT
>JAFZYD010000099.1 GCA_017616475.1 Bacteroidales bacterium | reverse complement strand
GAAGGGTATACAGGGCCCATTTGCGACATTGCAGGCTGCGCGCTCCGTCTCCCGGAAGGGCTCCGTTTCGAAGTGATTGAGACCCCCGGCCACACCCAGGGGTGCGTCTGCCTCTACCTTGAGGCGGAAGGGCTGCTGTTCTGCGGCGATACCATTTTCCGCGGTTCGGTTGGGCGCACGGACCATCCCGGCGGCGATTTTGACCAGATGATGGCGAGCATCCGGAGCCGCATTCTGCCGCTGCCGCCCGCAACCCGGCTGCTCCCCGGCCACGGCTACGAGACCACTATTGGCGAGGAACTGGAGTCCAACCCGTTTTTGATTTAGAGCTTGCAGATGGACCACATAGAAATAATAGGCGCCCGGTCGCACAACCTCAAGAACATATCGCTCTCCATCCCCCGCGGCAAGCTGGTGGTGGTTACGGGCGTTTCCGGCAGCGGCAAGAGTTCGCTGGCCTTCGACACGGTGTATGCGGAGGGACAGCGACGCTATGTGGACACTTTGAACACTTACGCCCGGCAGTTTATGGGGATGTTGGAGCGCCCGGACGTGGACGATATCCGCGGCCTGAGCCCCATCCTGGCCATTGAGCAGAAGACCACCGGGCGCAACCCGCGCTCCACAATAGGCACGGTAACAGAGATTTACGACTTTTTCCGGTTGCTGTATGCCCGCGCTTCGCAGGCCTTTTCGCCCGCCACTGGCAAGGAGATGGTGCGCTATTCCGACGCGATGATTGTGGACCTTATCCTGCGCGAATACCAGGGGCGGAAGATTTTGCTGCTGGCGCCGCTGGTTTCGGGCCGCAAAGGGCATTACAAGGAGCTTTTCGAGAGTTTGGTGAAGAAGGGCTATACCCAGGTTCTGGTAGACGGCTCTCTTATGGACCTGGCGGGCATCGAACCGCTGGACCGATACAAAGTCCATTTCATCTACCTGGTGGTGGACAAGCTGCTGCCGAACGACGAAAGCCGCAGCCGCGTGTCGCAGTCGGTGTTGACGGCGCTTAACCAGGGCAAGGGGAGCATCGCCATAATGGAATACGGCGGCGGGCAGCTCCGCTTCCTCAGCAAAAACTACGTGTGCCCCGACACCGGTATGTCGTTCAACGTGCCGGCGCCCCACACCTTCTCCTTCAACTCCCCGCAGGGGGCGTGTCCGCACTGCGGCGGCCTGGGCAAGGTGGTGAGTATGGAGATGGAGAAGATTATCCCGGACGACCGCCTGTCCATTGCGGCGGGGGGCATCGCTCCGCTGGGGGCATATCGCAACAACAACACTTTTGAGGTGGTGGACGCCATCGCCAAAAAATATGGTTTTTCGCTGAACGACCCCATCTGCGACATTCCGGAGGAGGCGGTGAGCGTGCTGCTGTACGGCTCGGAGGAGTTGTTCCGGGTGGGCAGCGGCGCTTCGCAGCAGATGGTATCGTTCGAAGGAATCATTGCCCGTACAATGACCACCGGCGACGAGAGCGACGACGCGCTGGCCCGCAAGGAGCGCTTCCTGACGGAGACGGTTTGCCCGGTGTGCGGCGGCGCCCGGCTCAAAAAAGAGTCGCTCTGCTTCAAGATAGCGGGGCTCAATATTGCCGAAGTTGCGGCGATGGATATAGACGCCCTGTACGACTGGGTGCGCGACCTTCCGCCCAAACTATCTGAAAGACAGAATCTTATTGCCTCCGCCCTGCTAAAGGAGATTGGTGACAGGGTAGGGTTCTTGAAGGAGGTCGGGCTCGGCTACCTTTCGCTGGACCGCCCCACGGCCACCCTGTCCGGCGGCGAGAGCCAGCGCATACGGCTGGCCACCCAGATTGGCAGCAAGTTGGTTAACGTGCTTTACATTTTGGACGAGCCCAGTATAGGGCTGCACCAGCGGGACAACGACAAGTTGATAGATTCTCTCAAGAAGCTGCGCGACGAGGGCAACAGCGTGATGGTGGTGGAGCACGACCGCGAAATTATGGAGCAGGCGGACTGGCTGGTGGACCTCGGCCCAGGCGCCGGCAACCTTGGCGGTGAACTGCTCTACAACGGCCTCCCCGGCGACATCGCCTCCGCCATGGGCCCTTCACCAACCATAGATTATCTGCTGGGACGCAAGAACATAGAGGTGCCGGCCACGCGCCGCAGCGGTAACGGGCAGCGTCTGGTGCTTTGCGGCGCCCGCGGCAACAACCTTAAAAATGTCACCCTGGAGCTGCCTTTGGGGTGCCTGATTGGGGTTTCGGGGGTGTCCGGCAGCGGCAAAAGCTCGCTCGTGAGCGAAACGCTTATGCCCATCCTAAGCAACAAACTCTACCGCTCGCTCTATCCGGTGCTGCCGTACGACAGCCTGGAGGGCATCGAGCATATCGACAAGGTAATTGAGGTGGACCAGCAGCCCATAGGCCGCTCGCCCCGCAGCAACCCCGCAACCTACATAAACGTCTTCACCGCCATCCGCGAGCTGTTCGGGGCCACTCCGGACGCCAAGATTCGCGGTTTCAAGGCGGGGCGCTTCTCGTTCAACAGTGCGGGCGGCCGCTGCGAGGCCTGCAAGGGGGCCGGCGTGCAGGAAATAGAGATGAGGTTCCTGCCCCCGGCGCACGTAACCTGCAAGGAGTGCGGCGGCAAGCGCTATAAACCCGACACGCTGGCGGTGCGCTACAAAGGCAAGAACATAAACGACGTACTGGAGATGACCGTTTCCCAGGCCTGCGAATTCTTCCATTCCAACCCGTTCATATATCCCAAACTCAAGGCTATGGAAGATGTCGGGCTGGGCTATGTCAAACTCGGGCAGCCCTCCACCACTATGAGCGGCGGCGAGAGCCAGCGCGTCAAGCTGGCGGCCGAGCTCTGCCGCAAGAGCACCGGCAACACCCTGTATCTGCTTGACGAACCCACCACCGGCCTCCATTTCGACGACATCAAGCGGCTCATGGACGTCCTGGGCCGCATAGTGGACCAGGGCAACACGGTGGTCATAATAGAGCACAATCTGGATGTGCTCAAATGCGTCGATTATCTGGTGGATATGGGCCCCGAAGGGGGCGACGCCGGCGGCAATATAGTGTGCGCAGGCACCCCGGAGCAGGTCGCCGCCTGCCCCTCGTCTTATACCGGGAAATACCTAAAGAAGGTGCTGTAGACCTCGTCCGGTTGAGGCAATCTAGTACTTGAAGAAATGGCGGCCGCTGCCTACGGTGGTGCGCGTCATTGAGCCGCACGCGTTGGGGAGCCAGATGTCGGCGGTCATATTGGCGGGTATGGTAACCGAAAGCGAAGAGCGGTCTATGCGCATCTCTATGTCGCCACGGATGGTCGGCAGTTTCATCTCCGCCCATTTCAGATTGCCCGGCTGGGGACGGATTTCTATGTGGGAGAAGCCGGGCTCCAGCGGAGTGATGCCCATCAATCCGAAGGGGATGGCGTTGCCAGGGGCGGCGCCTGCTATGTGGTTCCAGTCTTGATTCGGCTTGAAACTGTCGTCCCAGGCCTCCAGGGTAATGGTCGTGCCCAGGCGGAGGCCATTGTACCAGCTGCGCAGGCCGTCGCCCGTCATCAGCTTGAGCGCGGCGTCGCCACGGCCGGCGGAGTAGAGGGCGGCCAGCAGGTTGTGGGCCCCGAATATGCTGCAGTTGAGGCCGCGGGACTCCACAAAATCGGCTACGGCAGGTATTTCGGCAGGGTCCAGCAGGCCGCACAATATCGCCATCATATTGGAGTGAAGAGAGGCGTGGTCGGTATCTATGCCGTCTTTGACAATGCCCTTTTCCCCATCGTAAAACTCTCTCCTGAATGCGGTGCGGGTCTCGGCCGCCTCGGCACGGAACAGGGCTGCATCCGAAGCGTAACTGCCCGTATGCCGTGCGAAGCCGGCGGCGCTCTCATTTGCAAGAGCCCCGGCAATGTCTCCCAGACGTTTAAGGGTACGATAGTATAGCGCATTTACCACGGCATTGAAATCGGTATAGACAAAGCCGTCGTCTTCGATGCCGTTGTGCGGCCAATCAACTATATCGGTAATTGTGCCGCGGCGGATGCTCGCCAGAAACTCCGGTGTCTGCCCCTGCTTGGTGGTGATAAGGCCGTTGCCCTTGCGCAAGGCGTCCAGGCTGTGAGCCTTGAGAACATCGTAATTGGCCTTGAGAGCCCGGCTGTCGCCGGTCCACAGATAGTCGTTCCAGGCAATCTCCACGGCATACAGAATCCATTCTGTGGGCCAGGTGGGCTGGGTCAGCAGCCATTCCAGCGTGCGGCGGTCTATCGAGTATTCGGCGTCCGCGCCGTAGTGGCAGAGCTGGGCTATCAGCGCATCATATTCGTAAGGGATGCGCTCGCGGTTGCCGTCTACCCATATTCCCAGGAATGAGCAGGGCTTGAGACTGTAATGGCAAAGGTCCCAGATGGCGTTGAGGGTGTCGTTGCTGCAGCGGAAAGAGGCGGCGTATTCGTCAAAAGGATAACTATAGCTGATGCGCTCGACCTTGACGGGAGTGACGCTTCCTGCGATTTCGCAGTAGCGGAACGGCGCCACGACCCCGACATAATCTTGCACAGGCACCGCCATAGGCCCGGTGTTGCGCTCGTTGCGGGTAGGTTCTACAAGATATGTGTGGGTGCCGGCCTTTACCGCCAGAGGTATCTCATCGTAAACCACCGAACTGACCTTTGGAGTCTGCTCTATGCGCCCGTCCTTGAGCCGTTCGCCGATGATGACCATTACTCTGTCATCAGCAGCTGCAGTAAGCACCAGTTCCAGCTTTCCGAACGCCGCCTTCCCAAAATCATAAATGCCGTTGGCCTCGCCCGCGGCTGTCTGCCGCTCAATTGCCAAAGGGTACGCCGGCGTTGCATATTCGCTAAGGGTCTTAGCCGTTTTAAAACGTTTGTAAACGTTTTTAGACGTTTCCAAACGTTTGCCGGCGGCATTTGTGAGCCTCAATTGGACGGTCCAAGAATATTCGTTGTCCGGCTTCAATTCCGGTCCCTCATAAGGAACCGCAACACTTTTGTCGCTCTTAACCCAGCCGCTGTCCCAAACTGCAGTATTGCCGTCATTTACTACAAGTCGATATTCTTCTTGAACAGTATTTTTGCCGATAGCGGGCACTACCCACGAGAATTGCGGACGGCTGGAGCCAATCAGCGCTACTCCACCTTCGCCAAAGGCCTTGTCGGTATGTTCCAGCAGGTCTGTCCTCAGGGCCGACGGGGCGATATTCTTCCCGGACATTCCGGAACCCGCCCCGCAGGATGGCAGAACGGCGCAAACAATGGCAACAATCGCAATTGAGTAGAAAAACTTTTTCATAGTCACACGGTTTCGTTAAGAAGTATCAGTTTGCAAATGGAGTCGATGCAGTCCCTCTCGCTCATAAGGCAGGCGGTTGCTATGGCGGCGGTATCGTACGGATAGCCCGGCTCGAATGGAAGTTTGTTCAGGGCGAAATAGTCCAGAATGCGCTGCTGCGGCCGCCCGATGGCCAAGTTGAGCGGTTCGGAAGAGTATTTGAGCGCCAGGTAGCGGCTCTCCACCGCACTCGCTACCTTGTTTTCGTCCGCCTTGCGGATAAAAACCGCCCGACCGCCGTTTTCGGTAGGGGCTGTGTGCGGCGCCGAAGGGCTGGGCGCTATGTCCACCTCCAGCACCCGCTTGGTGCCATATTCCCAGATTTTGGGCTCGTAATCTACCGCGGGCCGGCAGAATACCTGCGCCGCAGCTTCAATCAGGTGGATGTCTTCGTCGTTTTTGATGCCCACAATTTTACCATTGTCCTTTACGCCGATAAGCAGCCGGCCGCCGTCGGTATTGGCAAACGCCGCCACGCTCCGGGCGATCTTGCGCGCGTCGGAGAGGAAATACTTGAAATCCTGGTGGAGGTGCTCGCCCTCCGCTATCATCTTTTCCAGCGGATGCATAGCGCTAAATTACTATCTTTGTGTTTATGAAACAACATAAAATTGGCATAGCATTCAGCGGCGGCGG
>JAFZYD010000098.1 GCA_017616475.1 Bacteroidales bacterium | reverse complement strand
CACAGGTGGGGCTGCCGTCTGGGCAGCGGGCACAGCAAACGCCGTAGCGGCGTTTAGCTGCGAAATCTTTATAAGCGCGAACTCTATAAGCAGACGCGGATTGCCGGAGGCCTTGTAGGCCGTTTCGCACGCAGTAGAAATCTCCAACGCTTTATATAAGAACCCCATAGGGCACTTTTTGCTGTATTCGTCGTATTTGGCGGCGATGGTGGGCGCCATCTCCAGCAGGCTGCGGGAGGTGCTCATCTGGCACACAATCAAATCGCGCAGGTGGGAACTGAGCCCGCCCACAAAGTGCAGCGCGTTGAACCCTTTGGAGAGGATTTCGTCGAACAGCACCAGCGCCGATGCATAGTCGCCCGCGAGCAGCATATCGGTGAGCCGGAAATAATAATCGTAGTCCAGTACATTCAAGATGCCGATAACCTGCTCGTAGGAGATGTCGCTGCCGCAGAAAGCCACCGTCTGGTCGAACAGCGTGAGGGCGTCGCGCATAGCACCGTCCGCCTTCTGCGCTATTATGTGCAGGGCGTCGTCGCTAATTGTAACGCTTTCGCTGGCGGCAATGTCCTTGAGGTTGCGCACAATGTCCTCCACCCGGATGCGGTTGAAATCGTAGGTCTGGCAGCGGGACAGGATGGTGGGGAGAATCTTGTGTTTCTCCGTGGTTGCCAGAATGAATATTGCATACTCCGGCGGTTCTTCGAGCGTCTTGAGAAAGGCGTTGAATGCGGCCTGGGAGAGCATATGCACCTCGTCTATTATATACACGCTGTAGCGGCCTATCTGGGGCGGGATTCGCACCTGGTCGGTGAGGTTGCGGATATCCTCCACCGAGTTGTTGCTGGCAGCATCCAACTCGTGTATACAATAGGAGTTGCCCTTGGCAAACGAGCGGCACGATTCGCATTCGCCGCAAGGCTCCATATCGGGCCCCGGGTTGCTGCAATTGATTGTCTTTGCAAAGATGCGCGCGCAGCTGGTCTTGCCCACTCCGCGCGGACCGCAAAAAAGATATGCGTGCGCCAGTTGCCCGCTCACAATGGAATTCTTGAGCGCCTTGGCAATATTTTCCTGGCCAATGAGCCTGTCGAACGTCGCAGGCCTGTATTTGCGTGCCGATACTATGAACTGTCCCATAACTTACAAAAGTAAGAATAATTATTAATTTTGCAGCGCGAAAAAACTCAATATGGAGAATAAAGTTTACACCCTGCCCAGCGGGCTCAAAGTAGCCTTCAAGAAGACCTCCTCTTCCGTGGCATACTGTGCCCTGTGCATCAAGGCCGGCACCGCCAACGAGCCGGAGGGCAAGCACGGGCTGGCGCACCTTACGGAGCATATGATTTTCCGCGGCTGCGAGAAACGCTCCGCACAGAGCATCAACGACCGCCTGGAGAAACTGGGCGGCGATATGAACGCCTACACCGCAAAAGAAGAGACGGTTGTATATTGCACCGTGCTCAAAGAAGATATAGCCAAGGCCATTGACCTTTCCTTCGAAATTGTGTTCACCTCCCTATTCGACGAAGAAGAGCTGGAGAAGGAGAAAAACGTGGTGGCGGACGAAATTAATATGTGCCTGGACAACCCTTCCGATTTCATTTTTGAGGATTACGAGAAGCTGCTGTTCAAGGGGCATCCCCTCTCCCGCACAATCCTCGGCACCGCCGCGTCGCTTAAGCAGATTACCGCCGCCGACATCCGCTCCTACGTGCGCGAGAGATACGTCCCTTCCAATATGAGTTTCGTGGTGGTCGGCGACCTGGAGGAGGCGGCCGTAGTGACTATGGTGGAGAAACTGCAGGACAAATATTCCGATTATTTCAAAGGGCAGAAGCAGCCCGCCCCGATTGCCGCCGAACCGGCAGAGCATCTTTTCAACGTGGACAAGGCCCGCAAGTTCCACCAGGCCAACTGCATCCTGGGCAGCAAATCCTACCCTTGGAGCAGTCCCAACCGCATAACCCTGGCGCTGCTCACAAACATACTTGGCGGCCCCGCCAGCAATTCCCGCCTGAACAGCGTACTGCGCGAGAAAAAGGCGCTGGTATATCACATAGACGCCTCCTACGTGCGCTACTCGGTGGCGGGCGTTTCGCTGGTCTATTTCGGCTGCGACAAGAGCAATGTGGACACCTGCATCTCGCTGGTGCTCAAGGAGCTCAAGAAGATACGCGAGATACCTCTTTCCGACGCCGCCCTCAAAGCGGCCAAAAAGCAGATGCTGGCCCAGAACGCCATCGCCAGCGAATATGGCGAGGCTCAGGCGCTCAGCATCGGCCGCAGTATATTGCGCAGCGGAGAATATCCCTCCCCCGAGTTGTTCCGCAGCAAGCTGCTGGGCGTCACCCAGGAGCAATTGCAGAGCGTGGCGCAGGATGTCTTTGCAGAAGATAAAATAAGCCGACTTATATACCGATGACGCTGGACGAATATTGCCTTGAGCACTCCACCCTGCCGTGCAACCCCGCTTTGGAGTGGATAGAGCGGCAGACGCACATCCGCACCAATCGCGCCCGGATGCTCTCCGGCCGGGAGGTGGGCGGCCTGCTGGCGGCCATCTCCAAGATGACCGCGCCGCGCGCCGTGCTGGAGTTGGGCGTGTTCACCGGCTACGCCACGGTATGCCTTGCCTCCGGCATGGCCGCCGGCGGCACAATCGACTCCATAGAAATCAACGACGAGCTGGAAGATGTTATCCGCGAAGGGTACGATCGCGCCGGCATTTCGGCCTCCGTTAATTTGTTGTTCGGCGATGCCCGAGAGCTTCTCCCCACCCTGCAGCGCACCTACGACCTGGTCTATATCGACGCCAACAAGCGGCAGTACCCCGAGTACTGGGAACTGATTGT
>JAFZYD010000097.1 GCA_017616475.1 Bacteroidales bacterium | reverse complement strand
CGGGCGGGAATCGAACCCGCACGGCCTTTTCGGGCCAAGGGATTTTCTTGCCACTATGGCTTTCGCCACCATTGCTGTTTGTGGTCTGGACTATTCCTTCACCGTGGGGCGGCGCCCTTTAGGTGTGTCGTGTCTAGTCTCTGCACCTTCCTCATCGCTGAGGCTTGGCTCAAGATTGCCTGCCGCCGTCTGCGGACGGGTTTCCTTGAATTTACGACATTCTACGTCTCTCTTTTCAGAGAGCGCACTCAAATTATTTAAGTCCCTCGTGTCTACCATTCCACCACCAAGGCGTGGTGTGGGTGCAAAGGTAAGATTTTTCTTTGGCTTTTAGATAAAAGGTTATTAATTTTACTATTTGGAAGTTTTGCCTATGAAAAAGACCGTTTTGGTGGCTTTGGCCACGCTGTTGCTTATAAGTTGCGCCCCCAAGAAGGAAGCCCTCACCGTTTCGGGGCTGGCGCCATCCCATTTCAAAGACACTTGCGGCGGGCTGCCGGTGGCGCTGTATGTCCTCAAGAACGCCTCCGGGATGGAGGTGTGCGTCACTAATTTTGGCGGCCGCATCGTTTCTATTGCAGTGCCTGACCGAACCGGCGCTATGCGCGACGTGGTGCTAGGTTTCGACAACATCCGCGACTATTTCCCGGAGAATAACGATTCCAACTTTGGCGCAGTGATTGGCCGTTACGGCAACCGCATTAACCAGGGGCGGATTACAATTGACGGCGAGACATACCAGTTGCCCCAAAACAACTACGGACACTGCCTTCACGGCGGCCCGGACGGCTGGCACTACCGCGTGTTCGAGGTGTTGGAGGCAGACAAGAACCACGTTAAACTTGCCCTTGAGTCGCCCGACGGCGATGCTGGCTTTCCCGGCACTGTAAAGGCAACCGTGACCTACACCCTCACCGCCGACAACGCTCTGGACATAGCCTACGAGGCGACCACCGACGCACCCACGGTTATCAATATGACCAACCACTCCTACTTCAACCTCTCCGGCGACCCCGACAACCACACCATTCTGGACGACGAGCTCACCATATACGCCTCCGGCTATACCCCGGTGGACGACACGTTTATGACAACCGGCGAGATAGCCCCCGTGGAGGGCACGCCGTTCGACTTCCGCCAGCCCAAGTTGATTGGAGACGATATTGAGGCGGACGACCAGCAGCTGCGTAACGGCCACGGCTACGACCATAACTGGGTGCTGGACACCGGCGGTGATATCACCAAGGTGGCTGCGGAGCTTTACTGCCCCGCCACCGGCATCGATATGAAAGTTTACACCGTGGAGCCCGGCCTGCAAGTGTATGTAGGCAATTTTCTCAACGGCAGCGTACGCGGCAAAAAGGGCGTGGCATACCAGATACGCACCGCCATTTGCATGGAAACACAGCACTATCCCGACTCGCCCAACAAGCCCCAGTGGCCCTCCGTGGTGCTGCGTCCCGGCGACACCTACCGCAGTCACACCATCTACACCTTTGGCCTGAAATAAGTTGGGCACGATTTTTATGCACCACAACGCTAGTGATTATTCAAATAATTAACGCAAATATGAAAAGAATCCTCTTTGCGATAGCGATTTTGATCGCTTGCACCCTCTCTGCCTCCGCGCAGAAGACATGGTTCTGTTCCGACCCCGGCACCAAACTGTATTATGTCCAGAAAGATGCCAAGGGCAAACCCGCCGGCGACGGCTTCCACTACGTAATCAAGGATGTATCTACGGAAGATGGTAAGACGACCATAACATTCGACGCCATTGTATTTGGCAAGGACGGTGTAGCACAGGACCCTGTCGGCTGCAAGGTCTGGAGTGCCGACGGTTACTATCACACCGATACCCGCGCCGCGCTGGGCCAGTACGGCAGCGCATTCACCGCCAAGGGACACGGCCCCATTATGCCGGAGAATCCTGTCCTTGGCGAGGAACTTGACGGCAGCACCATCACCCTGGAGGCGCTGGCCACCACCGCCAATTACACCAACGTCCGTTTTACAAAGCACGAGGAAATCACCACCGACGCCGGCACATTCGACTGCTGGTGCCTGGAATACACCGTCAATGCCAAAGTGGCCATCATCAAGACCGAATCGCAGACCGAGATGTGGGTTGCCAAGGGCGTAGGCGTAGTGCGTGAAATCACTAAGGACAAGAAAGGCAAAGTCACCAAAATTATGGAGCTTTCAAAAATTGAATAACAAATAAATATTACCGATATGAAAAGATTTTTATTGATTATTGCGGCAGTCCTGTTTATATGCGCTCCGGCGTCGGGTCAGGGCCTGCTCAAGAAGCTTGGCGACCGCGCCAAGGACGCCGTTGAACAGAACCTTGGCGACAAGGTGGAAAAGGGCGTGAACGACATCCTTAACGGTAAAACTAAAGACAAAAAGGACAAACAGAAGACATCGAAGAATAACGATGCCGACTATGAGGAGGAAGAGGCTGTTGACAATTACAAGAACGACACAAAGAATGTCAAGAGTGACTTCGTTCGCGGCTCCGTAATTATGTTCGAGGATGACCTTGCCGGTGAGCAGGTCGGTGAATTCCCCTCCAAGTGGGACCTCGTCAGGGGAAGTGCCGAGGTGGCTGTTATCAATGGTGCGAAGTGTATTGAGATGGATCGCCAGGATGCCTGGATTGCTCCGCTTGTCAAGGGGGGCATCAAAAACTACTTAGGCGATGTGTTTACCATTGAGTACGACATGTTGTTTGACGACAGACCAAAAGACGGCTGCGCAAGTGTAGAACTTGATATCATGAATGAGAATATGCATCGTGACAATGAGTTGTTTACTATTACCTATAATACTTGTCACGACAAACAATCGTACGATTGTAGCTATTGTCTTACATCCGAGCCTTCTTTCACCCATAAAGAAGGACACGCAAGTTCTGCTGACAATACTGTCAACAATGATGGTCGCTGGCATCACTTCGCTCTCTCGTTCAACAAGCGCGCCATCAAGTTCTATGTTGATGGCATACGCGTAATCAATGTGCCCAATGCCAAGCCCGGTGCCGGATGGGTTACTTGGTTTGCATGCGGTGGCCCCAGACCTGTTTATTTGAAGAACATTGTGATTGCCCAGGGTGCCGTGGATCTCTATGAGAGAAATGCAACCGACATCGAGTCGAAGCTTTCCGAAGCAGCTGCTGCTGTCGAGAAGGCCATTGCCGAAACGGGTAAGTTCGTTACAAACAATATCCTCTTCGACACCGGTAAAGCTACACTCAAGGCTGAGTCATTGCCTGAGATCCAGAGAGTTGCCGAGTATATGAAGGCTAACCCCAGCGCCCGCTTCGAGGTTCAGGGCCACACCGACAACGTCGGTTCCGACAAGACCAATGATCCCCTCAGCCAGCAGCGTGCAGAGGCAGTCGTCAAGGCTCTCGAAGAGCAGGGCGTGGATCCCTTCAACCTGCGTCCGGTAGGCAAGGGCAGCCACGAACCCGTAGCCGACAACTCTACCGACGAGGGCCGCGCAAAGAACCGCCGCGTAGAGTTCATCAAGAAGTAATTATCAATCAATATCAACAATTGTTAACAATGAAAAAAGTCGCTGACAAACAAATTTTGATGGCCGCCGATTTTGCCGGCTATCCCCTCAAAGAAGAAATCAAAGCATATCTCGAGAAGAAAGGTTGGACCGTTACCGATATCGGAGTTAAGGCCGATTCTGACCCCGAGGACACCGAGCTGATGTTCCACCGTATAGGCCTTCGCGTAGGTGCGATGATAACCGAGAAGGAGTTTGAGCGCGCCCTCATTTTCTGCGGCACCGGTATGGGTATCCATATTGCCGCCAGCAAGTGCCCCGGCGTTCACGCAGGTGTGGTAGAGAGCGTTCCCGCTGCCTTCCGCGCTATCACCGGCAACGGTGTGAACGTGCTGGCAATGGGTGCATTCTATGTAACTCCCGAGCTGGGTAAGCAGTGCGCCGACGCCTTCCTGTACAACGACTTTGGCAGCGGCTGGGAATGGTGGCCCGACTTTGACAAGTTCCACCAGATTGCAATTGACGAGCTCAACGCCTTCAACTACGAAGAGTACAAGGCCAACGGCTTCAAGGTTAAACACCTTGGCGACTGCCACTGCGAGCTCTACGACCGTCCGGAAGGCTTCAGCAGCGTTCCGCTTATGTGCAAGAGGTAACCACCGCTTCCCCTGCAAAGAAAAAGGCCGCGTCAGCGGTCTTTTTCTTTGTATAAACGCCCTCAACCGCTCCGGGTTGACTTTGCCGCCTCCTGCATCCGCAAAATGTTGAGGTCGTTTATTGTTCGATTAAGTGCGACAAATACTCGTCTACGACCTCGGGGAAGTACTCCTGTTCCAGGAGGTGGATTTTTGCTGCTACTTCGGCGGGGGTGTCGCAGGGGAGCACCTCGCAGCGGGCCTGGAACAGAATCTTGCCGTGGTCGTACTGCTCGTCTACAAGATGTATTGTGATGCCCGTCTCGGGCTCGCCGGCGGCCACCACCGCCTCGTGCACGTGCATCCCGTGCATCCCCTTGCCGCCGTACTTGGGCAGCAGGGCGGGGTGGATGTTTATGATGCGGCCGGGGTAAGCCTGCACAATGGCTTCCGGCACCATCATAAGAAAGCCCGCCAGAATAATGGCATACGCATCGTACTGCCGCAGCAGCTCCATAACGCGGCCGCCGTGCAGGTCGGCACGGTTGAACACCTCGGTGGGCACACCCAGCCGTCGGGCGCGCTCCAACACAAAAGCATCGGGCTTATTGCAAAAAACTGCCGCCACCCGGAAATAGGGCGATTCGGCAAAGTATTTGATAAGGTTCTCGGCATTGGTGCCGCTGCCGGATGCGAAAACCACGAGGTTGTTCATCATTTGTTATTATTAAAAAAACTATTAACTTTGCACTCCATTTTGGCCAAATGCGGCCGTATGGAATTGTTGTAGAAAAACACACAAATTAAACTAATTTATAACTAATTAACAATTACAAAATGGAAGACATCGCTTCAAAAGTAACCGCCATTATAGTTGACAAACTGGGCGTGGACGAGAGTGAAGTTCGTCCTGATGCAAGCCTCACCAACGACCTTGGCGCAGACTCTCTCGACACTGTCGAGCTCATTATGGAGTTCGAGAACGTGTTCGGACTTTCTATCCCCGACAACATTGCAGAGAAAATCTCCACCGTCGGTGATGCTATCAAGTATATCGAGGATAACTTACAGTAAGAAATGCAATTTAAGAGAGTTGTCGTTACCGGAATCGGTACCGTTAATCCGTTGGGAAACAATGTCGCCGATTTCTTCGCCGCTCTGGACGAAGGCAAAAGCGTCGCGTCGCCCATAACCCGGTTCGAATGCTCTCTTTTCAAAACAAGATTTGCGTGTCAGGTTTCTGACTTCGATATGACCGCGCATGGCTTCACCGTAAAAGAAGCCAAAATTAACGACAGATATTCCCAGCTGGCCCTCGTGGCCGCACAGGAGGCGGTTGCCGACTGCGGGATGGATCTGGAAAAGGTCAACAAAGACCGAATCGGCGTGGTGGTGAGCTCCGGCGTGGGAGGTCTGGAATCGACACTTACAGAAGCAGAGGACTATGTCCCGGCCGAAGGACCGAGATATAGTCCTTTCCTTATTCCAAAAATTATTACCGACATCGCAGCCGGCCATATTTCAATTAAGTATGGCTTCCGCGGGCCTAACTTCGCCCTCACTGCAGCCTGCTCTACCAGCGCGGTTTCCATCGCTATAGGTGCGCAGCTCATTCAGACGGGCAAGGCGGACGCGATGGTTGTGGGCGGCGCAGAGGCGCCCATCTGGGATGCCGGCGTGGGCGGCTTCAACTCTATGCGCGCCCTCTCCACCCGCAACGACGAGCCACAGAAGGCCTCCCGCCCGTTTGACAAAGGGCGCGACGGCTTTGTAATGGCAGAAGGCGCCGGCGTGCTGATGCTCGAGGAATATGACCACGCAGTTGCCCGCGGCGCGCGAATCTACGCGGAGCTTATAGGCGTGGGCCTCTCCGGCGATGCATACCACTTTACCGCCCCCGACCCTAACGGAGTGGGCGCGGCAATGTGTATGAAGCTGGCGCTGGAAGATGCCGGCATTGCCCCTGCCGATGTGGACTACATAAACACCCACGGCACATCCACCCACCACGGCGACATTGCCGAGGTGCGTGCCATCAAGGAGGTGTTCGGCAGCCAGGCCGGCAATATTGCCATAACATCTACCAAATCTATGACCGGCCACCTTCTGGGCGCGGCCGGCGCTGTGGAAGCAATAGCCTGCATCCACTCCTTGAGGGACGGCATAATACCGCCCACTATCAATTTCGAAGAGGAAGACCCCGACATCGACTACTCGCTGGGCTTCGTATTCAACAAAGCTGCTCACCGCAAAGTGAATATCGCGATGAGCAACAGCTTTGGTTTCGGCGGCCACAATGCCTGCCTTATTTTAAAGAATCTATAGGGCTAGAACTCGCGTATCTTCTGCGGGTAGACGCCGGCTTCTATAAGTTTGTTTATCTTCTCTACGGTGAAGGGGCGGTCCTCCTTATAGGTCACGCCGAACCATTTTGCGTCGCAGTCGAGCACCTTTACGGAGGCCACGCCGCGGGTTATGAGTTTGTCTACAATGTAGGGAATGAAGAATTCTGCCTTGAGGTTGCCGGAGGCCAGAGCGCCGTCCAGGAACTCCTTGAAGACCTCTTCGCTGTAGTCGAAATATTCCGGAGTGAAGCCCCAGAAGTTCATAGATACGGGGCAGGCGGGGTTGAGTTCAAACTCGGCGTCGCCTTCGGCATAGACCACCTTGTCGCCTTTGCGGGAGATGGCGGTGCGCTCGGTCACGGAGGTCAGCAGGGCGTTTGAGTCGGTCTCGCAGACGCCGCGGGAAACGCTGCCAAAGTCGCTGAGGGTGTTTTCCAGGCGATAACCTATCATTGAATACTTGCCCTTGGTGCCCTCTATGCTACGGAGGTAGTCCGCCATTGTCTGGTAGCTCTCCTTGCCGTAGAAATCGTCGGCATTGATAACTGCGAAGGGCTCCTTGATTACATCTTTGGCCATCATCACGGCGTGGTTGGTGCCCCAGGGTTTAACGCGGCCTTCCGGCACGGAATAACCCTCCGGGAGGTATTCCAGCTCCTGGAATACGAATTCAAACTTGACGTCGCCGCCGAATTTGCTTGCCTGGAAGTGCTCCTTGAACGGCTCTTCAAAAGAGTGGCGTATTACAAAGACAATTTTGCCGAAGCCGGCGCGGATGGCGTCGAAAATGGAGTAGTCGATAATGGCCTCGCCGTTGGGGCCCAGGCCGTCCATCTGCTTGAGTCCGCCATAGCGGGAACCCATACCGGCCGCAAGTATCAAAAGTGTAGGTTTCATATGGTATTTGGTTGTTAGATTTTTGCCAAAGGTATAATTATTTGAGCGATTCGTCAATCATTTTGGCTATGCAGCCAAGCAGGGCGCGGTGGGCCAGCAGCTTCTCCAGCGTCAGGCCCGGCCCCAGCGAAGTGACCGCCAGTAAGCTGTCCAGCGGGAGTATTACGGGCGAGGCGCCCTCGTGCAGCCGCTGCCGCACCACCTCCTCCGCCTCCCAGGGTTGCATTTGTGCCAGGTCGTCGTCTTCCCAGTCGCTGCCGGAGCCGCACGGGATAATTTCAATTTCCAGGCTGCGGGCCGCCTCAAGCGCAGAGGCAAGCTGCTGCGAGAGCAAAAACTGAACGTAGCAGTGGAACCGCAAATCTTCGGAATATTCCCGTATGAAGTGGGCGTCTTCCAGCAGCCGCTCGTAGGCGGGCTCGCTCCAGAAACGGGCCTCGCCGGTGCCGTATTTGTGGCGCAGGGTGCAGTAGGCGGCGTAGCGGTCCAGCCAGCTGCGGTTGGCCCGCCAGAAGGCGTGGTAGGCGTCGCTGGCAAGAGTGCTGTCGCCGTCCTGCCGGTAGAGGTCCTGCAGGACGTGCATCTTTAGGTTGTAGACTTTGTCGTAGTCGAATTCCTCTGCAGCCTCAAGCTCCGCGGCCCGGGTGGCATATTCGTCTGCCTTGGCGCGGATCGCCAGAGGCGGAAGGTCGTCCAAATTTATGCAGACGGGAAAGATGGGCCCTTGCCCGACCTCCATCACGGAGTCGAACACGTCCGTCAGGCGGATTTGAGTCAGGTGCGCGAGACTGGCCAGCCCAGCCGCCAGAGGCAGACAGCCGAAATCGCCCGAGCCGGAACCGCCCTCGCGGCGCAGCGCGAAAATAGACACCGCCGCACCGGCTATCTTGCGCTCTCCGCTCATTTGCGCACAACCTCCTCAGAGTCGAATTCCAGCCAGTCGGCCCCCTCGCTCCAGTCGTTCAAAATGAACAACTGCGCGCCGCCGGGGGTGGTCATTGCAACCTTGCGATGTACGTGGCCGAATATAAAGTAGTCCACCGGCCGCTGTTGCTCATATTTGCAGGCGAAGCGGTACAGCGGGCTGCGGGTGTCAAATACATAGGGGTTCACGGTGTTGTCGTGGCGGCTGCTGCCGGACCATTTGCTGGCAAAGCGGTAGAGCCAGGAAGCCGGCAGCACCTTGGCCAGGCCAATCACCAGGCGGTTTTTGAGGACTACCTGCAGCAGCCAGCCGCCAAAGCCGCGGGGGCCTATGCTGTCGCCGTGCGCCATACAGAACCGTTTCCCCTCAAGCGATAGGTAGAGCGGCTGCCGTTTTATTATTCTCATACCAGTCTGGCGCTCCAGAAATCCGAAGGTCCACCAATCGTGGTTGCCGGGGAAGAAATATACCAGCGTGCCGCGCTCCACGACGCGCGAAATGGCCGCCAGGATGCGCGTGAAGGCGTTGTGGTTCACGCCGGGCCGCTCGAACCAGAAGTCGAAGATGTCGCCCAGCAGGAACAATATTTTAACGTCATCTGGCAGCGTGTCCAGAAACTCCTCGAATCTGGCCTCGGTGCTGCCGGCTATGTAGGGGGTGCTGCCGTCTTCGTCAGAAGCAATCACGAAAGCTGCTCCGCCGGCCCCCAGATGGGTGTCGGAAGTAAAAACATATCGCTTGCCCCCCGTCATTCTATTAATGGAAAATAATGCAGAGTATGCCTACGATAGCGCAGTATGCGGCAAACCAGCCAAGGTTGGCCTTCTTTACCAGCGCAATCATTGCTTTGCAGGCGAACAGGCCGCTGGCGAACGCCGCCAAAAAGCCAAGAATGAGAGGCAGCGCCCCGATGCCGGAGCCGGCAAAGCCGCCCCCGATAAGGTCCAGGAAGGCCTCGCCCAGAATCGGCACCAGCACCATAAGGAAGGAGAAGCGGGCAATCTCGTCACGCTTTACGCCGCAAAGCAAGCCGGTGGCTATTGTGGCGCCGCTGCGCGATAGGCCGGGGATTACCGCCACCGCCTGTGCGCAACCGATAATGAACGCCCGCCAGCCGTTTATATCCTTCTGGCGCGGTTTGTAAAGTTGGCTGAGGGCCAGCAGCGCCGCGGTTACCAGCAGGGCGCAGCCCACCACCAGCAGGCCGTTGCCGAACAGAGCCTCCACCTTGTCCTTGAAAAACATCCCCACCACGAAAACGGGAATCATAGAGATGACAAGGAACAGGATATACTTGGTTTCGCTGTTGAATTTAAATTTGAACAGGCCTTCCAGCAGCTTTATTATGTCCTTCCAGAATACCACCAGCACGCTCAGCACGGTGGCGGCGTGCACTACAATCTCAAAAGAAATGTCGCCGGTTTCAATTCCGAAAAGGGTCTTGGCAATTGCCAGGTGGCCGCTGCTGCTCACGGGCAGGAACTCTGTAAGACCCTGTACGAGTCCCAGGATTATTGCTTCGAACCAACTCATTTGCTATTTATCCTCCTTGGGTTTTTTGAGAATGCCAATCATTACCACGGCGATGCCCAGCAGAATAACTATGGGCGCCACAACCAGTTTGCCGGCGTCGAACATCCCCTCGTTGAACACGTCGGGGTCGCTGCTGCCGCCGCCAATCATAAGAATGAAGCCCGCAATCATCATTACAAGGCCAATCACCATTGTCCTGACCCCTTTGGGCGAGACGGAAAAATTACTCATACGCTACAGATATAAATCGTCTTTAGAAATGTCGGAAAGTTTGTTCACCTGATATGCGGCGGTGAGGGTGCAAATCAAGATGCCCGCCACGAACACTATGGCATAGATGGGAATTATGACCTCCTTGCTGAACAGGCCGAACATATTGCCGATGCGGCTGTGGGCATAGTAGAGCGCCAGGGTAAAGACGCCGCACGCGATGGCCGCGGCAATGGCCCCCTGCCAGAACGCCTGCCGCAGGAACGGCTTGCGGATAAAGCTGCGCTTGGCCCCCACCAGCCGCATAGTGTGTATTGTAAAGCGCTTGCTGTATATGTTAAGGCGCACCGTGTTGGCGATGAGAGCCACGGAAATTATTAGCAGCAGTGCTATTACTGCCGCCACCACCAGGGCGATGGTGTCCAGGTTGCTGTTCATAGCCTCCACCAGCGATTCCTGGCAGGTCACTTCGCGCACCGCGGGGTATGCTGCAAGCGCCTGCTGCACCATCTGCAGTGAATCTTTAGAGAAATAGTCGCTCTTGAGATTAACCTCCAGCGAGATGGGGATGGGGCTGGACTCGAACACGTCCAGGAACCCTTTGCCCAGCAGCTCTTCCATCTCTTTTTGCCCCTGTTCGCGGGAGATGCAGGTGGCTTGTTTTACGAATCCGAGCTTGGAAACCTTCTCCAGAAGCGCTTGCGCGTCGGCTTCGGTGGCGTCGCCCTTGAGAATCACTGACACCGTGGAGTTCTCCTTGAAATAGTTGGAGATGCTGCTGGTGTTGATCCACGCAAAGCAGGCGACCGCCACAAGAAACAGCACCAGGCTGATGCTTATGACCGAGGTAAGATACGAGCGTACGAGTCTGCGCCCCACTATCTTACTGTTGTCATTTTTCATTGTTTAAAGCCATTAACGACTCAAAGTTAAAAAAAATTATTACCTTTGTATGAATTTTGCCTTAATATGCCTTCAGTTAAGTCAACAGAATCCAGGAAAGTGCTTTTTGTCAACTCCGAGATTTTTCCTTATCTGCCGGAGTCTGACATAGCCACCGTGGGTCGTTTCCTGCCGCAGGGTATCCAGGAGCGCGGATACGAAATCCGTTCGTTTATGCCCCGCTACGGCTGCGTTAACGAGCGCCGCAACCAGTTGCACGAAGTCATAAGGCTCTCCGGAATGAACATCGTGGTGAACAATGTAGACCGCCAGCTCATAATAAAGGTGGCCAGCATTTCGTCTGCCAGGATGCAGGTCTACTTCATTGACAACGAAGACTATTTCCACCGCAAGGCGGTGGACCGCGACGAGGAAGGCAAATTCTTTGCGGACAACGACGAGCGTGCAATGTTCTTTGCCCGCGGCGTGCTGGAGACCGTCAAAAAGCTCCGCTGGAAGCCGGACGTGGTGCATTGCCAGGGTTGGATATCCTTCCTTATGCCGCTCTATCTCAAGAAAGTTTACAATCAGGACCCCATATTTGCCGACAGCAAAGTGGTGCTCTCGCTGCATAACGATTTGGACGGCCTCTCCTTCTCCAAGGGTATGGCAGAGCGCGTTGCTTTCGACGCTATAGGCCCCGACGATGTCAGCGAAATTGCAGAGCCCACTGGCATAAATCTTGCGAAATTGGCTATCCGTTACTCCGACGGCGTTATTACCGCTGCGGGGGGCGTGAACGGTAAATTGGAGGCCTTTGCAGCAGAGCGAAAGCTCCCGATTATAGTCAGCCCCGCAATCAGCACGGAAAACCCCGCTTATATAGAGGAGTACGATAAGTTTTACGGTCAAATTTTAGGTTAGGGGATGTTCACAGCAGGCAAACGGGCTTTTTTTGCGGCGGCGGCCGCGATTCTTCTTATAATCACAAGTTCCTGTATCACGGTCAACGAGACACTGGGCAGCATTTATGTGCCCACGGACCGCGACCTGCGGGTACACACCGTCTCTTTTGACGTGCCCGTCGGTATGAAGATGGCCGATTCGCTGCAGACCAGCACCACCTATTTTGTGCTGGGCAGTTTGTGCGATGCCGATTTCGGAGTCACCAAGGCCGACCTGGCGGTGACCGTGAACCCGCCGGACACCCTCCCGTGGGGCCAGAACCCTGTGTTCAGGCGCGCCAAACTGCAGTTGGTGAAATTTGCCAATCAGGTGCTGGACAGCGGGCAGGAGGAACTCCCCCAGAACATACACGTGTATGCACTTAATGTTCCTATGGACTCCACACGCATCTACAGCAACTGCCTGGAGCGCAAAGATTATTCTTTGGACGAGATTGCGGAGGGAGCTGTGATTTACACCGGCGGCGACACCCTCACCATCCCGCTCAAGGAGTCCTTTGCAAAGCAATATATGAGCGCCACGCAGGAGGAGCTCGACAGCACCCAGCTGTTTATCAAGCGTTTCTACGGCGTGTATATAACTGCCGACTCTCCTATGGGCGGAGCCAACGCGGGCCGCATAACCAAGTTCAAGGGGGGCGTGATGCGCTTCACCTTCAACTCCACCAGCGACGCCGGGGAGCAGCGCGACACCACCGTTAATTTCTCCCTGGGCAGCAGCTATGCGACCGGCATTTACAGCCACGACACAGGGAGTTTGGAGGTGGACGGCGACAACAACCTCAAGACCATCTACTACGAAGGTATGGCGGGCCTCAAGCCGCACATCGAAGGTGAGGCAATCCGCGACAGCATAATTGGCTGGGCCGCCAGAAACAATATCGACCTTAAGAACGTGATTGTGGCGCGCGCTTCCCTGGAGCTGCCCTACGACGTTCCGGACGGGGACTACACCGCGCTGGACAGCTATCCGGCCAACCTGTTCCCCGCCACCCGCTATAAATATGCCTACGACAACTATCAGTATTATCCGCTTTCTGCCATATACGACTCCAGCTACGACCGCGGCACTTTGAACCGCAGCCTGCAGTATTACAAGCCGGACGTGACGCAGTATGTGCAGAACGTGATGAAAATGGTAGCCAACGACAAGGAGCTCAACAGCAGCTGGGACATATGGCTGTTCAACTATTACACCGGCGAAACCGAGGAGGAAGACGACACATCGTCCTATTACAACGACTACTATAACAACTACTTGTACAATATGTACTACGGCGGTTACGGCGGTTATGGATACGGCGGCTACGGCTACGGATACGGCGGGTATGGCTATGGCGGCTACGGCGGCTACGGCGGTTACGGAGATTATTACGACTACTACAATATGATGAACTACTATAACTACTACAATAGTATGTCATCGTCTTCCAGTTCGTCGGAATCTACCGTGTATTCCGTGGATTATCTTAATTACTGCAAGGGCGCAATTAACGGCAACGGTGCCGAGCGCCATCCTAAATTGCATATTACGTATACGGTAATGCAGTAAAACCCGTGATGATATGCCAAAAGCTCTCATCATAGGTCCCGATTTTTACAATTTCAACGAAGCGGTTTGCGCCGCTTTTACTGCAAGTGGGTACGACACTGCCGTGCTCAAGTACGGCACGCCGGTAGACCCGTACAATACCGCTGCGCGCATCCGCTACAAGCTTGCCACAGACAAAGAGGCCTTCCGTGCCCGCAACCGCGGCGCCAGGCAGACCTATTATGCTGCCGCCTTCGACGCCGTAAAACCGGACGTTGTCTTTATTTTGAACGGTGAAATACTTGCCACAGACACCCTGGAGCACTTCCGCCGCTGCGGCGCCAAAACGGCGCTGTGGTGTTTTGACAGCGTAAAGCACATCCCGGCGGTGCGGGAGCATATAAGCCACGTGGACCTCTTTTACTGCTACGACCGCGGCGACATAGAGTTTTATGCGGCGCGCGGCCAGCAGGCCTTTTTCCTGCCGCAGGCGGCCGACACAAGCATATATCATCCTCTGGAAGGTGTCTCAAAGGATATTGACATACTTTTTGTGGGCGATTTGTATCATTCGCCCCGCCGCCAGAGGTACATTGCCGAGGTGATAAAGGCCTTCCCGGAGCGCAAAATTGTGGTGGCGGGCATCTACAAGCCGTGGTACAAGAATCCGCTCAAAGCGCTGCTGCGCGAGAGGCGGGACATATTCACCAACCGCAACCTGCCGCCGGAGGCAGTCAACGCCCTGTACAACCGCGCCCGGGTGGTGCTAAACATCCACAACGAGCAGCAGAGCGACGGCGCCAACCCCAAGGTGTTCGAAATCTGCGCCGCCGGGGCATATCAGATTTGCGACACCAATCCCTATTTGTGCACTCTTTTTGCAAATGGTCAACTTGGGCTTTACAGCGACGCTGCCGGTATGATTTCCCTTATCCGCGAAGCGTTGGAGGGCGATATGAGCGCCAGGGCTGCTGCCGCAAGCGCTTTGGTGCGCGAACGGCACACCTTTGAAGCCCGTATGCAAACTGTAATTAATGATTTATCAAAACTTTGACGATATGAAAGAGTTGTTCTTACTGCTGGCCCTGACATTCAATCCCAATGCTCAGGTGTATACCGACGCGGACTATAAAGACCTGTGGGCCAAGGTGGAGACGGCTATGGCGGAGGGCAAGCCGCAAACGGCGGTGACCTATCTCAACCAGCTGGAAAAGCGCACCATAAGCAACCGCGACACGCTCACGCAATACCGGGTGATGCGGCAGACCTATGAGTGTATGAGCAAGTACAACTGGAAGGAGGCGAACAAATATTACCCTAAGTTCAACGCCTTGGAGCGCCAGTTGATGGACAATCTGGATTATTACATAGAGAAGTATGTAAACCACCCCGAGGTGGATAATCTTATATACGAGAAGATAATCCGGCTCAAGAGGGACGAGGACAGCGCTCAGGAGCGCTCCGGCAAGCGCTACAAGGAGATTCGCCGTATGTGCACCCTGGCGGCGGAGCAGTTCCCCAAGTCTTCCCGCAAACAGGATTTTTTGTCCATAATAGAGGAGATGGACAGCAAGAGCCTGTGGATTTCCTGCGAAAAGAATTTCATATATCCGGGCGATATACTCCAGTTTGAGCTTTGGGGCCGCAACATCTCCAGCAGCGAGTTTGCGGTTTACCGCCTGTCGGACCGCTATCAGGTTGGGGCGCTGGAGAAGATTACCCAGCTTTCCGGCAACAGCAAACTTGTCACCAAGCAGCGTATGACCGACTATAAGGAGGAGTACAATATCCAGGAGAAACTCACCACAGAATATTGCTTCGCCACCCCTGGCATCTATATTGTTGCCAACCACAGCGGCAATGAATTCAGCTACGCACAGGTCTACGTGAGCAAGATTGCCCTTGCAACCCGCAATCTGGGTTCCCAGAACCAGGTTTACATTGCCGACGCCCGCAGCGGCAAGCCGCTGGAGAACGCCACCGTATACTCCTTCTGGCACGAGTGGACATCGGCGGACGAGGGCAAGGTATTCCTCTCTCCCGACATCATTTCGCAGAAGCTATACAAGTTGGACGGCTTCACCGCCCTCAGCCAGCAACTGTTCCCCAAAAAGCAGACCTACGGCAGCATCTTTGCCGAATCGTCCGGTGACAAATGGGCTCCGGCGGTGGATATTTCCCAGGCCAAGGAGCAGCGCCGGACGCAAACCACGGAGGTGGTGCACTACCTCTACACAGACCGCAAACTCTACCGCGAAGGCGACACCATACAGTTTAAATTGATTGCTGTCACAACCAACCACGAGAGCGGCAAAGTGCTCTCAGGGAAGAAGATAGATGTGGAGTTGTACGCCCCCACGGGCAACAAGCCATCCGCCAGGATGTCGGTGACTACCAACGATATGGGCTCCGCCGCCGGTGCGTTCGTGGTGCCCAAAGGGAGCAAGAATGGTATGTGGCGCATCTCCACCAACCGGGGCTCCACCTACGTTGAGGTGGAGGCTTATAAAGATCCCAAGAATATGCTCACCCTCGATAAGATAGAGGAGATATACGGGTTCGAGACCCCAGTGGTGCAGCGCGGCCGCCTTACCGCCTATACCGGTGAGCCGGTGGCGCAGGCCCGTGTGGAGTACACCGTGAAGGGGCGCAGCCAATACCGCTACGGCGTCGAGCCCAAGGTGGTTGCAGAAGGCACTACCCGCACCGACGCGGACGGCCGCTTTGAGGTGCCGTTCACCACGTTGGCTTCTGAGAATCCCGCCTGGGACTTTGTCTTCCATGAAATAACTGTGAGGGCGGTGGCTCCCGGCGGTGAAACCACCGAGGTTGTAAAGGCGTTGCAGGCGCAGCGCAAACCGCTCGCTTTCAACGTCAAGTTCGACAATGAATATCAACAGGACACCGTGCTGCTGGTAAACAAGACAAAGGTCAAGAGCGTTACCGTAACCGCCACCAACAACGACGGCGTGGAGCAGAAAATTGAGGGCAAGTACCGCCTGGAGCGCCTTGGGAAGGTGGTTGAGAAAGGCTCGCTTACCTTCGGCACCCCGTTCTCGCTTGGCTTCGGCAGCCTTCATTCGGGCGACTACACCTTGGTTTGCACCGCAGACACCCCGATGGGGCTGCAGACCAGCAAGACCACCGTGGCGTTCTTCTCCCCGGACGATAAAGTGTGCCCGGTCAAGAGCGACCTGTTCTTCTATCCCGTGTCAGATAAGGGCGAGATAGACTTTATGGTGGGCACCACCTGCGACGATTTGTTTGTGGAGATGGAGCTCTTTGACGACGGCAAGGTGGTATACCGCAAGCCGCTGCACCTCAAGAAGAGCGCACAGCGCATAAAGTTGGATTATAAATCTTCTTACGAAGACCAGGTAACCCTGCGCCTGTTCGGCATACGCGATATGAAGCAGCTGGACCGCCGTTACGATTTCGGGCGGGAGGTCGCTTCCAACAACTTTGAAATAAAGGTCAGCAGCCTGCGCGACAAGACTACCCCCAACACCAAAGAGACCTTCACCGTGGAGGCTCCCTCCGGAGAAATGCTGGTTTCCATATACGACATTACCACCGACCGCTACCGCAAAAACAACTTCAATTTCAGCCCGATACACCGCCGTTATTATTCCGTTCCGAGCATCTGGAGCAACCTGGGCGGGCATCGCCTGTACCACATTTATGGCGCCGGCAGAATGATGGCCAAGAGCGCTGCCAGAAACACATCTATGGTGGTTATGGACGATGCCATAGGCGTATCTGCCGATATGGCGATGGTCGAGAGCGAAGAGGTGGTAGAAGAGATGGGTGCATTCTCCCAGGATATGGGCGACGGCGGAATCCCGGATAATATCGCCGTGCGCGAAGATTTTGGCCAGACGCTGGCCTTCATCCCGCAGCTGGCCATTCCCTCCAGCGGCAAGGCCAAGGTGGAATTCACCACACGCGACGGCCTCTCCACCTTCCGCATCGCTATGCTGGCGCACACCAAAAACCTGCGCAGCGGCTTTGCAGAGCGCACCATCGTGGTCAACAAGCCGGTAAAGATTGAGTCTCACGTGCCGCTGTTTGCAGTTGAGGGGGACGAGCTGGTTGTTACTGCTACCGTTACCAACACCGGCCGCGAAAAGGTAGCCGGCAAGGCAATCCTGCTTATGACCGATGCCGAAACCGGCGACGTTCTGGACGTGGATGCCCGGGATATCAAGGTTGAGCTGGACCCGGACAAGAGTCAGCTGGCCGCCTGGCGCATCACCATCCCCAAGGATGTGCGCTCCGTCGCCGCCACCGTGGCCTTCGACGCCAAAAATGTGAACGACGCCGAGAAGCATAAGATAGAAGTTTTGCCCGCGTCCCGCTACATTACCGAGGCGGAGAGCTTTATTGTGGGCGGCAACCGCACCAAGGAGAGTTGCATCCGCGACCTCAAGGCGCGCTTCGGCTACAAGGACGCACAAATAAAATATGAGGAATACACCACTTTGGATGCTCTCAAGGAGGTGCTCAAGCAGCCTTCCTACCCTACGGGCGACAATATGATTGAGTGGCTGGACGCCCTCTATGTGAATCAGATGCGCGGCTGCGTGCTGGGTGCCGACAGCGTGAATGTCGCCTTTGGCAAGCGCGCCGCAGACCGTCTGGGCCGCCTGCAGAAGAGCGACGGCGGCTTTGCCTGGTTCCCTTGCTGCAGCTCAAACGACTGGCTTACATTGATGTTCCTGGATAAGACTTACTACCTGCGCGAGGTGGGCAAACTGCCGCGCGGCACTACCATCAACAAGCAGATAGAGAAGGCGTTGGGCTATGTGGACAAGCGCATTGCGGAGATTTCTTCTGCCAGGAAGTGGGATTGGCGCAGCCTTACCTATTTCTTTGCCGCCCATATGGAGCACCCGGCCATTGCTATGAACGCCAACTCGCAAAAGGTGCTTGCGGAATATCTCAAGCGCTGCAAGAAGGACGGATGGCAGGATCTCCCGGTAATTGAGAAGGCCAAACTCTGCACCATACTGGATGCTACCGGCGAACTCAAGCAGATGTTTGCGGTTATGAATTCGCTGCGCGACTATGCGGTGCGCAACGACAACATAGGCTGCTACTTCCCCAACGCAGTGATGCCTTGGCGCGGTATGCTCCACACCGAGCTTTATGCCCACGCTAAGCTGGCTGTGGTATTTGCCGAAATGGAGCAGAACGACATTGCCCGCGGCATTATGCAGTGGCTGCTGCTGCAAAAGCACAACCAGGAGTGGGGCAGCAATATGGGGAGCGCGGACGCCATCTTCGCCCTTGTAAAGTATCACGCCCCCGACGTTAAGTTCGGCGCGGTTTATTATACCTACAAGGCCCCGATGCTGTTTGTCAAACCATCTTCCAACCAGATGAGCGTGGAGCGCGAATACTGGCGCGACGGCAAGAAACTGCGTGACGGCCAGACGCTCCGGGTGGGCGACAAGATAGAGGTGCGATATAAGATTGACAACACCGAGAACCGGTCGTTCGTGGTGATGGAGGCGTCGCGTCCCGCGTGCTTCTATCCCGCCGACGAGCGCTCCTACGGCAGCAGCTGGTTCTACTGCGAACGCAAGGCAGACCGCACCATATACTACTTCCAGGTTCTGGCAGAGGAAAAGACCAACCTTTCCGAAACCTTCTATGTAACCCAGGAGGGCCTGTTCAACAGCGGTTTGGTTCAGATAGAATCGCTCTACGCCCCCGAATACCGCGGCCATACCGGCGCGTTCGAGGTAGAAACCGAGGCGGAATAATGCCCCTTTACGAAACATTGCAGCAGAGTGCGCAGCGGCTGGGCTTCGTGGGTTTCGGAGCCGCAGCGGCGGGCGCCCTGGGCCCCGAAATGGAGCGCCGGCTGGGGGAATATATCTCCGAAGGGCGCAACGCCGATATGGATTATATGGCCCGCAATGTAGAAAAGCGGCTGGATGTGACGCTGCTGGTGGAGGGGGCGCGCACGGTGTTCGCCTTTCTGGCGCCCTACGACCATCACGACAATCCCGTAATCGCCTCCTATGCTCACGGGCTTGATTATCATAAAGTTATAAAGGATCGCATCCACGCCTTCGTGGAGGAGAACCGCGCCTCGCTGGAGGCTGCCGCCAATGGAGATTTCGCCTATCGCGCCTTTACCGACAGCGCTCCTATAATGGAGCGGGAGTGGGCGGTGCGCTGCGGCCTGGGCTTTATTGGCTGCAACACTTTTCTCATAAGCCCCACTGCGGGGTTGCGCACGCTCATAGGCGTTATGGTGTGCAACGTCCCGTTCGAAGAGGTGGATTGTATGCGGTTGCGCCGCGACAAGGCGGCCGTGCCTGCCGACTGCGGTCGCTGCGGTGCGTGCATAAATGCCTGTCCGACAGGCGCTTTGAGCGAACCGTACACAATCGACGCCCGTAAATGCATATCGTTTTTGACAATAGAAAGCCGCACCCCGGAGCGGGGCAACGACGCCAGCCACGGCCACCTTTGGGGCTGCGACTGCTGCCTTGACGCCTGCCCTTGGAACACCGATACGCCGGGATGGCCCGAATTCAGTTGCAATAGGGAGCGCCTGGCCGCAGACCCCGAGGAAATTTTTAGTATATTTGCAAGAAACCGTAAGTAAGTTTTTATGAAATCCATACTTGGAATTGGCAACGCCCTCACCGATATCCTGGCCATATTGCCGGACAATGCTATTCTTGAAAAATACAGTCTTCCCGTAGGAAGTATGCAGCATGTAGATGCCGACACCGGCAACAAGATTTGGATGGACCTCAAGGATAGTGGCATCAAGTATGTGGCAGGTGGTTCCGCTGCCAACACCATCAGCGCTGCCGCAATTCTGGGTATGAGGGCTGGTTTCATTGGCAAGGTGGGCAAGGACGATATAGGTTCGCTGTTCAAGTCAGACCAGGTTCAGGAAGGCATCTTATCGATGTTGGAAAGGGGCAAGGCTCCCAGCGGCCGCTGCATAGTAATTGTGAACAAGGAGACTTCGGACCGCACCTTCGCCACCTATCTGGGCGCTGCGCTGGAGCTGGAGCCGGAGGATTTGAATCCCGACGCGTTCGATGGCTACGACTACTTGCACATAGAAGGCTATTTGGTTCAGAACCAGCGTCTTGTGCGCCGTGCGGTAGAAATCGGCCGCGAAAAGAATATGATTATTTCTCTGGATCTGGCCAGCTACAATGTGGTGGAGTCCAACGTGGCTTTCCTCCACGATATAATTGCAAATTATGTTGACATAGTATTTGCCAACGAATCGGAGGCGCTGGCTTTTACCGGCAAGGAGCCGCGTGAGGCGCTGGACGATATTGCCGCAAAGTGCAAAATTGCCATAGTCAAAGAAGGGAAGAAGGGCTCCATGATAAAATCTGGCGATGAATTCCACTTTGTGGAAGCAGCACCTGGCGTGCCCAAGGACGGCACCGGCGCAGGAGATGTCTATGCCGCCGGCTTTTTATACGCACATTCGATGGGCCAGCCGCTGGATGTCTGCGGTATGGTGGGCAGCATCATCGCCGCCAAGGTCATAGAGGTCATCGGCAGCAAGATTGACATTCCGCGCTGGAAAGAGGCCAAGGCCGATATCCGCGCACTTATGGGAATCGAAGAATGACGTTTCGCCTGCTTGCCACCGACCCCGCTTCGAGCGCGCGCTGCGGTTTGATGACCACCGACCACGGTGAAATTCAGACCCCCATCTTTATGCCCGTGGGCACTGTGGGGAGCGTCAAGGGGGTTTATCATAAAGATCTAAAGAGCGATGTGGGGGCGCAGATTATTCTGGGCAATACCTATCATTTGTACCTGCGGCCGGGGCTCGATACGCTTCGCGCCGCCGGCGGCCTGCACCGCTTCACCTCCTGGGACCGGCCGATGCTCACCGACAGCGGCGGTTTCCAGGTGTTTTCGCTGGCCCAGCGCCGCAAAATAACCGGGGATGGGTGCACTTTCTCTTCGCACATAGACGGCAGCCGGCACACTTTCACCCCGGAGAACAATATGGACACCCAGCGCACCATAGGCGCCGACATTATTATGGCGCTGGACGAGTGCTGCCCGGGCGATGCCGACTATAAGTATGCAGAAAAGTCGCTGAAATTGACGCAGGGGTGGCTGGAGCGCTGCATCAAGCGGTTCGACGAAACCGAGCCTCTGTACGGCTATCATCAGAGCCTTTTCCCTATTGTGCAGGGGTGCGTTTATCCCGATTTGAGGCGGAGAGCGGCGGAGCACGCGGTGGCTTTCAACCGCGAGGGGTATGCCATAGGCGGCCTGGCGGTGGGCGAGCCTACCGAGAAGATGTACGAGATGCTGGAGCTGCTGCACCCGCTGCTGCCGGCCGACAAGCCGCGCTACCTTATGGGCGTGGGCACTCCGGCCAACATTCTGGAGGGAATAGCCCGCGGCGTGGATATGTTCGACTGCGTGATGCCTACCCGCAACGGCCGCAACGGTATGATTTTCACTTGGAAAGGGACCATAAACCTGCGCAACGCCAAGTGGGCGGGCGATTTTTCGCCGCTCGATGAGGACGGGACGTCGTTCGTGGACCACACCTACACGAGGGCCTATGTGCGCCACTTGACAATAGCCGGGGAAATGCTCGCGGCCCAGATTGCCAGCCAGCACAACCTGGCATTCTATCTCGATTTGGTGGCAAAGGCAAGAGAACATATCTTTGCAGGAGATTTTACCTCCTGGAAGAATTCCGTAGTAAAACAACTTGAAACCAGATTATGAGCCGACTGTCGCTTAAACCCAAGATTCTTGACTGGTACATAATCAAGAAGTTCATCACCACCTATCTGATGGCGCTCTTGATTGTGACGGCCATTGTCATAATCTTTGACATAAGCGAAAAGATAGACGATTTTGTAGAGAAGGAGGCGCCGCTGCACGAGATAATCTTTGAATATTATTGCAACTTTATCCCGTTCATTTTGAATATGTTCAGCCCGCTGTTCGTGTTCATAACGGTGATTTTCTTTACCTCCAAGCTGGCCAACAACAGCGAGATTGTGGCGATGCTGGCGGGGGGCATAAGTTTCCAGCGGCTGCTGGTGCCGTATATGGTGTCCGCGGCGTTCGCGGCGCTGCTGTCGCTTGCGCTGGGTATGTATGTTATACCGCCGGCCAACTTCCACCGGCTGGAATTCGAGCAGAAATATGTCAAGGGAACGCGGTTCTTTAACACGAACCACAATATCCACTACCAGCTGGCTCCGGGCCTGTTCGTGTATGTGGAGTCGTTCAGTTCGTGGAACAATTCTGTTAACCGCTTCACTTTGGAGACTATAGAAGACAACAAGTTGGTGAGCAAGCTCACCGCCGCTTCTGCCGTATGGAAGGAGGAGGAAGGGTGTTGGGAGTGCAAGAACTGCTTTGTGCGCAGCTACGACGAGCACGGCAACGAGACCATCCAGACCTTCGCCAAAAAAGATACCGCCATTGCCCTCACCATAGACGATTTCTACCGCCGCAAGAACGTGGTCGAGTCGCTCAAAATCAAAGATTTGGACGAGCTGATAGAGATGCAGAATATGCGCGGCGACAAAATGGTGGTGCACGCCTTGATAGAGAAGCACACCCGCATCGCGACGCCTTTTTCTGCCTTCATCCTGACGTTGATGGGCGTGGCGCTTTGTTCGCGAAAGCGACGAGGCGGCCTGGGTATCAACATCGGTATCGGAGTGGCGCTCAGCTTCTCCTACATCTTGTTTATGCGATTCTCGCAAATGTTCGTACACACCGGCGCGCTGCCGCCGTGGCTGGCCATCTGGCTCCCGAACATAATCTATACTTTTATAGCGCTGTTCGTTTACAGGATGGCGCCCAAGTAGAATTTTGCCCGACAATAAAATCTGATAGATATGAAAAAAAGCAACATTACCGTCAGGCTCATCCTGATGCTTTTCCTGGAGTTTGCAGCCTGGGGTGCCTATCTCACCTCGCTGGGCCGCTATCTGGGCAATATAGGTCTGGGCAGCCAGATCAAATGGTTCTTTGCGATGCAGGGCATCGTTTCCATTTTTATGCCTACCCTTATGGGTATTTTGGCAGACCGCAAAATTGAGGCGCAAAAGGTGCTTTCGCTTTGCCACGGAGTGGCCGGTCTTGCAATGGCGGGAGCCGGTCTGTACTGCAAATCGGCGGGGAGCGCTGTTGAGTTCGGCCCCCTGTTCACACTGTACAGCATAAGCGTCGCATTCTTTATGCCGACTATCGCCCTTACCAACTCGGTGTCTTACAACGCCTTTGCCCAGGAAGGGAAGGACCCGGTGAAAGCGTTCCCGCCCATCCGCGTGTTCGGCACCATCGGTTTTATCTGCTCTATGTTGCTCACCAACTTCCTGCATATAAAAGGGGTGGCAATGCAGGACAGCTACACACAGCTGATTTCGTCCGGCATCATATCGCTGGTTCTTTGCGCCTATGCCCTCACGATGCCCGCCTGCCCGGTTAACAAGTCTTCTGAAAAGCAGTCTGTGGCAGAGGCTTTCGGCCTCAAGGCATTCTCGCTGTTCAAGGACCGTCAGTTTGCCGTGTTCTTCATCTTCTCTATGCTGCTGGGCGCTTCGCTGCAGATAACCAACGGCTATGCCAACACTTTCCTCGGCTCGTTCGCGTCCGACCCGGCACTGGCCGGCACCTTTGCAGTTAAAAACTCCAACGCCTTGATTGCAATATCGCAGGCTTCCGAAACGTTGTGCATTCTGCTCATTCCGTTCTGTATGAAACGGTTCGGCATAAAGAAGGTGATTCTGATAGCGATGTTTGCGTGGGTATTCCGCTTCGCTTTCTTCGGACTCGGTTCCCCCGCATTCCCCGGCGTGCTGCTCTTCATCCTGAGCTGCATCGTTTATGGCGTCGCATTTGACTTCTTCAACATCTCCGGCTCGCTCTACGTAGAGCAAAACACCACCACCGACATCCGCTCCAGCGCGCAGGGTCTCTTTATGCTGATGACCAACGGCCTGGGAGCAACCGTCGGCACTCTCGCCGCCGGCGCAGTTGTGGACGCAGTTGTATACAAGGCCGCCAACCCCTCCTGGCCCACAGCCTGGTACATCTTTGCCGCCTACGCACTGGTTGTCGGAATACTCTTTATGATACTCTTCAAAGACCCCGAGAAAGCCAAGAAAGCAGCCTAGCTACCTGGGGAGGTAGACGAGGTAGAAGGAGTTGTTGGAGGGTTTGATGGTGAAGGAGGTGTTGGTGGCGACGTTGAGGGTGGCTTTCCAGAGGCTGTCGAATACGACGCCCTCGGTGGGGTACTGGAGGCCGCTGGCGGAAATGCGCAGCGTGTTGTCGAAGGCGAAGATGCTAATTTCCTGGCCGGGACGGCAGGCAAACGTGTGCTTTCCGGAGGCTGCCACAAACACCCCGTAGTCGCTCACTAAATCTATTCCACAACCGTTGGCTTCTTGCTGATACCGCGCCAGCAGCGAGATGTTGCCCAGGGTGTGGTCTTCGCGGCGGCCGGTGGCGCCCAGAATGTGTATATACGCCGGCGAGAACTCCAGCGCAGCATAGAAGGCCTTGGTGAGGTCGTTGTCTTCCTGTTCGTCCACTTTGCGCAGCCTGTCGGCGAACCTCTCCTGCAAGTCGGCTGAAAGGGAATCCAGGTCGCCCACAATCAGCGATGGCTCGCGGCCGGAAGCGACCAAATCCGCTGCGGCCGAATCGCAGCAAATAATCATATCGGCATCGTCCAGCAGGCGCAGCACGCCCTCACTCCGGGGAAACTCCCCGGCGGCGAGAATTGCTATGGTTTTAGGATTCGACACGGTGGAGGGCAGGCAAACCTATACGAATTTGCAATCTTCCCCGACGCGGAAGCCGCGCAAAAAATCGGCAATCTCCATCCGTTTTTTGCCGGCCAGCTGCACGTCGAGCATCCGCACGGTGTACTCGCCGCAGGCGATGCCCAGGTAGGTCTTTCCGTCGGTAATAACGGTGCCGGGCGCCGCGGGTTCATCGTCCATATATACGTACGCCTCGAACACCTTCATGGTAGTCTCCGCACCATTGTTCACCAGCGTGCAGTAGGCGGCGGGGTAGGGAGCCAGGCCGCGCACCAGATTCACAATGCGGTAGCCCTCCCAGGTCCAATCTATGCGGCAGGTTTCCTTGGTAATCTTGGGCGCCGGCAGAGTACGCGCGAAGGAGTCCTGCTCCTGCGGTTTGGCGCGGCCGCGGGAGAGGGCGTCGGCGGTCTTTACCACCAGCGCGGAGCCCATCGTGCAAAGTTTCTCCGACAGGGTGCCAAAGGTGTCGTATTGCTCTATAAGGCACGGCTCGCTGAACAAAATGCGGCCGGTGTCTATCTGCTCGTCTATCAGGAATGTGGTCACGCCCGTCTGCTTTTCGCCGTTGATGATGGCCCAGTTGATGGGGGCGGCGCCGCGGTAGCGGGGCAGCAACGAAGCGTGCAGGTTGAACGTGCCCAGTCGCGGCATTTCCCAAACCTCGCGGGGGAGCATTCGGAAGGCCACGACCACAAACATATCGGCCTCCAGGGCGCGAAGCTGTGCCAGGAATTCGGGATCTTTGAGGGAGACGGGCTGCAGCAGCGGCAGGCCCTGCTCCACGGCGAATTCCTTGACGGCGCTCTGGTTAACCTTGAGGCCGCGGCCGCTGGCCTTGTCCGGCACGGTGACCACGCCCACAATCTCGTATTCGTTCTCCATAAGCGCCTTGAGCGGCCCTACGGCGAACTCCGGAGTGCCCATATAAACCACCTTGATTATGCCCTTGTTCTTCTTGAAGAAGTTCAAGCCCTTGCGCAGCAGCTTGCCCACCTTGCCGAAGAAGCGCGTGAGCGCGATTTTTATATTGCCCCAGTTGAGAGATTTTTCTTTGATGGCTGCCCAAAGCAGCAGCAGACCCACAGGCAGCAGCACGGCGCTGGATATAAGCGACCCCTCCATAGGAGAAACGGCGCCGTCGCGCGCGAGCTTCTTGCCGGCAATGTCAATCACGTAATACATCAGGAAGATGAGCGACGACACTATTACCGGTGCGCCCAGGCCGCCCTTGCGAAGGATGCTGCCCAGCGGCGCCCCTATAAAGAAGAACAGCAGGCAGGCCAGCGAAAGGGTGAACTTGCGGTACTGCTCGATGGTCATCTTGCGGATGGGGGAGACGTAGCGGAAGGTGTTGCGGTCGTAGTCGGCCAGGGCGTTCTTCTGTGTCTCCACCTGCTCTATGGCGTGCTGCGTAAGCTCCAGGTCGCGCGTGCTGCGGGCGGTCATCACGGAGTCTTTCCAGGCCTTGAAGTTCCAGTCCGGGGCCTCGCTCAAACCCTTGTACATCACCAAAGTAGTGTCAATCTGGTTGATATATTTGAAGGTGTTGGCGTAGGTGAACTGGCGGATGCAGGAGGGGCGCGTCTCGGCAAAGTCGCCGGCCAGTGAATCGCGGTCGTGGATTAGTTGCTTGAGGTTCTTGGACATAATCTCATTGCCGAACCTCTCCTCGTCGCCGCGGTCAAAAGAGAAATCTTCGCGCACCACCACCATCTCCTGTTCGTCGAACCGGATGATGTCCTGCTTGAGGGTCGTGTCGCGCGATTTGTAGATGTTCTCCTCCTGGTATGAAGTGCCGCTGTAAAGCTTGAAATAAATTAGGCCGCCGTCTTCCGACACTCGTATGGAGCCGGAGTCGGCCACCGTCATATTGGTGTTGCCGGTGCCTGCGGTGTGGTCGTACACTATAATATCGTGCATCAGGCCGGTGGCGTCGTCGTGCCGGTCCACACGCAGCATATATCCGTCTATGCCGTCGTAAAAGATGCCCGTGGGTATCTTTATTACATCTTTGGTGCGGCCAATATCGTCGCGCAGCGCATAAATCTTCTTATACGCCACGGGAATCAAGTCGTCCGAAATAAAGAACGCGCCGATGGAGATCAGCACCGCCACTATGGTCAGGGGGCGCAGGACGCGCTCCAGCGAGATGCCGGCGCTCTTGATGGCCAGCAGCTCGTTGTTTTCGCCCATACCGCCCAGGGTCATAATGGAGGCCAGCAGGGTGGCCAGAGGCAGCACCAGCGGCAGCAGGGTCGCGGAACCCCACGCCATAAACTCCATAATTACGCCGAAGGAGAGACCTTTGCCCACCAGTTCATCGATGTAAAGCCACAGGAACTGCATCGCAAGGATGAACAGCACTATGGAGAACGTCAAAATGAACGGTCCCAAAAAGGAGGTGAGTGTATAGCGGTCCAGTTTTTTCATTCGGCGGGGTATGCCTTACGCTGTTGCCAGGTCGCGGAGTTTTGCGAGGGCTTCGGCAAGACCTGCAACATTCTTGCCACCGGCGGTGGCGAGGAACTTCTGTCCGCCGCCGCCGCCCTGTATTGCCTGAGCTGCGGTGCGGATGTCGCGGCCGGCGTCCTTGCCCCTTGCCACCAAATCGTCGGTGTACATAAGCACCAGGCAGGGCCTGTGGTCGGCCGATTCGAACGCTGCCACCAGGGCTGCGCTCTCCTTTTCGCCGTGAATCTCGTGGGCGATGGTCTTGGCCATATCCACGGAAGGGCACTCTGCGAGGGTGTAGAGGGTGATGCCGTTAATCTCTTCGCCGTTCTTGAGCACGGAGGCCTTGAGGTCCGCCATTTTGTCTTTCTGGATAGCCTCGAACGCCTTCTTGTACTGCTCGTTCTCCTCCATAATTTTGCCTATTGCGGCCGCGGGGTCGCCGGCGTTGTTGAACATTGCGCGGACTTTCTCCAGAACGTCCTCGATTATATCTACCGAAAGCTCCGCGTTGATGCCGGTGGTCGCCTCGATGCGGCGCACACCCGCAGCCACGGCGCTTTCGCCCAGAATTCTGAAGTAACCGATGTTGCCGGTGGCGGGAGCGTGGCAGCCGCCGCAAAGCTCAACCGAGTCGCCGAACTTTATCATACGCACCTTGTCGCCGTATTTCTCGCCGAAGAGCGCCATTGCGCCGCGGCTGCGGGCTTCGTCGATGCTTATGTCGCGAAACTCCTCCAGGCCGGCGTTGGCGCGGATGAGGGAGTTGACCATACGCTCCACTTTATCCAGAGTCTCCTTGCTGACCTTCTCGTAGTGGGAGAAGTCGAAACGGAACGATGCGGGGCCTACGTAGGAACCCTTCTGCTCTACGTGGGTGCCCAGAATCTTGCGCAGGGCGTAGTGCAGCAGGTGTGTTGCGGTGTGGTTGTTCTGTATGTTGACACGGCGCTCCACATCTACAATTGCGCGGAAATCTCCGGTGGGGTCGGCGGGGAGGCGGTCCACTAGATGAATTGCCAGGCCGTTCTCCTTGATGGTGTTGAGCACCTCCAGGCGCTCACCGTCGGCGGCGCGTATTTCGCCCGTGTCACCGACCTCGCCGCCCATTTCGGCGTAGAACGGGGTCGTGTCCAGAACAATCTGTATCTGCTCTTTGTTCTTGGCCTTTACGGTGCGGTATTTGACAATGCGGCAGTCGGCTTCGGTAAAATCGTAGCCCACGAACTCGCTGTGGGCGTCGGGCAGCAGCACCACCCAGTCCCCCGTCTCGATGGCGGTAGCGTTGCGGGCGCGCTCCTTTTGCTTTTCAAGCTCCACGTTGAAAGCGTCCAAATCTATTGTATAGCCGTTTTCGCGGGCTATAAGCTCGCTGAGGTCGATGGGGAAGCCAAAGGTGTCGTACAGTGTGAAAGCGTCCACTCCGCTAATTACCTTGGTGGCTTTGGATTTCTCCATAATGTTGTCCATCAGGCGGATACCCTTGTCGAGGGTGCGCAGGAACGCCTCTTCCTCCTCCTTGATGACGCGGGTGATGAGGGTCTGCTGCGCCTTGAGCTCGGGGAATGCGTCGCCCATCTCCGCCACGAGGGTGGGAACCAGCAGGCAGAGGAACGGCTCCTTAAGGTCCAGGAAGGTGTAACCGTAGCGCACTGCACGGCGCAGGATGCGGCGGATAACGTAGCCCGCCTTGTTGTTGCTGGGCAGCTGTCCGTCTGCAATTGAGAAGCTTATGGCGCGGATGTGGTCTGCAATTACGCGCATAGCCACGGAGGTTTGCTCGTCGGCGCCGTATTGCTTGCCGGAAATGGCGGCGATGGCGTTGAGCATACCGGTAAAGACGTCGGTGTCGTAGTTGCTCTTCTTGCCCTGCATAGCCATACAGAGGCGTTCGAAGCCCATACCGGTGTCAATATGCTTGGCGGGAAGGTTCTCCAGGGTGCCGTTAGCCTTGCGGTTGTACTGCATAAACACCAGGTTCCATATTTCGATTACCAGCGGGTGGCCTTCGTTCACCAGCTCCGCGCCCGGCTTGGCGGCAATCTCCGCTTCGTCGCGCAGGTCAATGTGGATCTCGCTGCAGGGGCCGCAGGGGCCGGTGTCGCCCATTTCCCAGAAATTGTCGTGCTTATTGCCCAGCAGAATATGGTCGTCCGGCAGGAACTGCTGCCAGTAACCGCGGGCTTCGCTGTCCATCTCCAGGCCGTCCGGGGCGTAACCCTCGAAAACGGTGGCATAGAGGCGGCTCTTGTCCAGCTTGTAAACCTCGGTGAGAAGTTCCCACGCCCAGCTTATCGCCTCCTTCTTGAAATAATCGCCGAAGCTCCAGTTGCCCAGCATCTCGAACATAGTGTGGTGGTAGGTGTCGTGCCCGACCTCCTCCAGGTCGTTGTGCTTGCCGCTGACGCGGAGGCACTTCTGGCTGTCGGCCACGCGGGGGAATTTGGGCTCCGCGTTGCCCAGGAACCACTCTTTGAACTGGTTCATGCCGGCGTTGGTGAACATAAGGGTGGGGTCGTTCTTAACCACCATAGGCGCCGACGGCACTATATTGTGTCCTTTGGATGCAAAAAAATCCAAAAAAGTCTGTCTGATTTCTCTTGAGGTCATTTTACGATACTATAGTAAATAATGCTAATAACCTGCAAAGATAGTTTATAAAATCAATTATTGTAAATTTGCACGATTATTGCACGAAAATTAGCTTGCAATCAGAGCTATATGGCATCAAAATTCACAAAATTCCTAAGCCGGACGGGAGTTTGCCTCCTGGCCGGGATGGTTATTTGTGCCGCCTATCTGCTGCTGAACGGGCATCTTTTCGCCTCCGCTACCCCAAAACAGATGATTCTGGAGCGGCAGAACGCCCGCCTGATAGACAAAATTGAATATATAAGCCAGAAATCGCAGCACCAGGCGATGCGGCTTTCGGAGCTGGAGATGCGCGACAACCGCGTCTACCGGCCAATTTTCGGTATGGACGAAATACCCACAGCGGTGCGCAACGCCGGCTTCGGAGCCCCGGAGCGCTACGCTTTCCTGGAGCAGTTCGCAAACGCCGATTTCCTTTACGAAACTCTGCGCAAGCAGGAAATAATAGAGAAGAAGGCCTACATACAGTCTAAATCTTATGACGATGTGGAGAAGGTCGCTACCCGGGTAGAAGATATGGCCCGCTTTATCCCGACCTTGATGCCAGTGTGCCCCGGGCCGCAGATAAACATCACTTCGCCCTTCGGCTACCGCCTGCACCCGGTGTTCCAGAGCGTCATTTTCCACAGCGGCACCGATATAGCCGGGCCCCGCGGCACCCCAATCTACGCTGCGGCAGATGGCGTCGTGACCGATGTCCGAGTAAATTATGCCGGCTACGGCAACGTGATTGACATAGACCACGATTTTGGCTATTCCACCAGATACGGCCACCTGGAAAGCACCAATGTGGTGCGCGGGCAGGTGATTCACCGCGGCGACCAGATTGCCACTATGGGCAGCAGCGGCCGCGCTACCGGCCCCCACCTCCACTACGAGGTGCTCTACCACGACAACCAGGTGAATCCCTGGAACTATTTTGACAAGAACATCGATCCCAAAACCTATATGACGCTGGTTACGCCGGCCTCCAAAATTGCCAGATGATAAAGAAGATACTCACATACGTCATTGGCAGCCTGGTCGCCGCGGCGCTCTTTTACGTGCTGTATGCTCTTTGCTTCAGCAACGCTGCGGAGCGCGCCCTGCGGCAGGAGAACATCTACCTGGAGGAGCACTACGGCAAGCTGCTCTCCCGCAGCGCGCTGGTAGACAGCGTGTTGAATGGTCTTGAGGCACGCGACGCCAAAATCTACAACAACATCTTAAACACCGACCCGCCGAGTGTGGATGCGCTGCTGGGGCAGGAAGACGACAGCCGGCTGGACCAGTTTTACGCCGCGGGTGAGCTGCAGTTGATAGATGAGGGAGCCGCAGCCCTGGACGGCCTTCTGACCACATCGGCGCAAATAGACCGCGAGATAAGGGCTATTTATGCCCGTATGACCGACGAAAGTTTCAAGAAAAATAATTGTCCTTGCATAATTCCTTTGCGTAACTTTACGCTGGCGGCGACCGGTGCCACCAAGGGCAAAAAAATGAACCCGTTCTTCAAGTCCATCACAGACCACGGCGGGATAGATTTGATGGCCCCCTACGGCAGCGAGGTGCTGGCCACGGCAGACGGCCGCGTGGTGGAGGTGCTGCGGCAGGACAGGGGCCTGGGCAATATGGTGATAATAGACCACGGCAACGGCCTGCGCACCGTATACGCCCACCTGAGCGACATTTACGTGGCTATAAACCAGAATGTGAAGCAGGGCAAGGTGATTGGCAAGGTGGGCAATTCGGGAGCTTCGTTCACCGCTTCGCTGCACTACGAGGTGCGCAAAGGCGGTCGCGCGATGGATCCGGTGAACTATTTTTTCGCCTCCCTGAGCCCCTCCGCATACAGCGATATGTTGATTATTGCAAACACTACCGGACAATCGCTGGATTAATTATCTTTGCATAAAGATTTTTCAAGATATATGGCAAAAATTTGTTACACCATTGGCGAAGTGGCCGAGATTCTGGGCGAAAGCACCTCTCTGGTGCGCTTCTGGGCCAATACCTACCCCGATGCCATCAAGCCCTCCCGAAACAAGAAGGGCAACCGCCTTTTCTCGCCCGACGATGTCGAAACCTTCAAAAAACTGCATCTCTACATAAAGGACCGCGGGATGACCCTGGAAGGGGCCGGCAAAATGATCAAGAGCAATGCGGAGGGCGATGCGCGAGCCGATATCGCGCTTAAGCTCAAGAACATACGCGATATGCTCCAGCAGGTTCACGACGAGATATAATTCGCTATGAAGGCAAGGGAAATTGCAGATATCATAGAGGCCTTCGCCCCTGTGGAGACGGCGGCCGGCTGGGACAACACCGGCTTCTGCATAGGCAGCCCCGACACCGACGTCAAGGCGGTGCTGGTGGGCTTCGATTGCACTCCGGCGCTTGTGGCGGAGGCGGTGGAGCGCGGTGCCAATATGATTGTGACGCACCATCCGCTCATCTTCAAGGGTGTCAAAAAGATTTCGCCGGACACTTTTCTGGGCTCCGTAATTACCGAGGCCATAAAGCACGACATTGTGGTTTACGCCGCACACACCAATGCGGACAAGGCAGCCTCGGGGGTGAACGACCTTATGGCGGACCGCCTTGGCCTCACCGGCCGCGAAGTGCTGTCGGAAGATGGTTTCGGGCTGACCGGCTACCTGCCGCACCCTATGTCGGCACAGGAATTCATCGCCTTTGTAAAGAAGCAATTTTCGCTCAAGGTGGTGCGCGCTTCCGCGCCGGCAGATGTGCCGGTAGAAAAAGTGGCGCTTTGCAGCGGCAGCGGCGGCTCCCTGCTGGAGGAAGCCCTTTGCAGCGGTGCCCAGGCCTATATTTGCGGGGACGTGAGCTATCATCAATTTTTCACCGAAAAAGGGTTTATGGTGCTGGATATAGGGCACTTCGAGAGCGAAATAGACATTGTTGATAAACTAATTTCGGTACTTAGCGAAAAAAACAGTACCTTTGCGGTCCTTCGAACAAAAAACGATTATAATCCAATACATTACTTTTGATATTCGATATCGGTTATGGCAACAAAAAAGGTTAATAAACAGACAATTGTAACCCCCATCGACGAGAGGGAAACTTTTGTGTCGGTGGCTAAGAGCGTGAGCGATGCCGACGGCATCACTATGGACGAAAAACTCCGCACTCTTTACCAGATACAGCTCAAAGATACCGCGATAGACAAGATTCACCTCCAGCGCGGCGAACTCCCTCTGGAAGTGCAGGATATGGAAGACGAGGTGGAAGGCCTCAAGACCCGCATAGCCAATACTCAGGCCGATATCGCCGACATCGAGCGCAGAAAGGCAGATTACAAGCACGCAATAGAAGAGGCCGGGCTGCTTATCGAGAAGTATTCCAAGCAGCAGGACAACGTGAAGAACAACCGCGAATACGAGTCTCTGGGCAAGGAGATTGAATATCAGAGCCTGGAGCAGCAGGTGTGCGAGAAGCGCATCGGCGAGTGCGACCGCGAGTTGGAGGAGAAAAACTCTCTCATTGCCGCCACCAACGACCGCCTCTCCATTTTCGAGGCCAACCTCGTGGAGAAAAAGAAAGAACTCGAGACCATCATAGAGGAGACCGCAGCCCAGGAGGAGAAACTCCAGGCAGAGAAAGAGGAACTCCAGAAGAAAATTGACGAGCGTATGCTGGTGGCCTACAACCGCGTGCGCGGCGCCGCCAAGAACCATCTGGCAGTCGTTACCATAGAGCGCGAGGCTTGCGGCGGCTGCTTCAACCAGATCCCTCCCCAGCGCAAGCTGGACATTATGCAGGGCAAGAAAATAATTGTTTGCGAGTATTGCGGCCGCATTCTGGTGAACCCGGAGTACAAGGCCGAATACGGCGAGGCAGTTGTTGAATAGTTCCGACTCTTTAACCCCCTTACACGTGCCGGCAGAGCGTAAAAAGAAGAATGTGGATGTCGCTCAGATATCCGCAGAAAGTGGACGCAAACCCCCTCAGGCGATAGAGATTGAGGAGGCTGTGCTGGCTGCTATGATGCTGGAGAGCGAGGTCGTGAGCGACGTGCTGGACCAGCTCAACGAGAAGTGTTTCTACAAGGAGGGCAACCGCAAGATTTTTGAGGCGATACGCGAGATTGCCGGCCGCAACGACAAGGTGGACATCCTCACCGTGGCGGACGAATTGGACAAGCGCGACCAGCTGGAAGAGGTTGGAGGCGCGGCGTATCTGTCCGAAATAAGTATGCGCATAAGTGCCGCCGCAAACACCGATTATCACTGCAAGATCCTCTTGCAGAAGTATATACAGCGCGAACTTATTACCATCTCCTACGGTATCCAAAAGAATGCATACGAAGATGCTATGCCGGTGGACGATCTGCTGCAGACCGCAGAGCAGAACATTTTTGAGCTGGCGGACCGCAATATGCGCAAGGATACCTCCCGCGTCAGCAGCGTAATAACCCGCGCAATAGATGAAATACAGGAGAGCCAGAAGCGCACCGACGGTCTTTCCGGCGTCCCTTCCGGCTACGTCGGTATAGACCAGATCACCTATGGCTGGCAGCCGTCCGACTTGATTATCCTGGCCGCCCGCCCCTCCGTCGGTAAAACGGCGTTCGTGCTCACTATGGCCCGCAATATGGCGGTGGACCACAACATCCCCGTAGCCCTGTTCTCCCTCGAAATGAGCGAGACACAGCTGGTTAAGCGTATCCTCGTGGGCGAAACGGGCTTGGAAAGCGGCAAGATTTGGGGCGCCAAGAAGTTCCGCGAAGAAGATTGGAGCACCCTCAACGAGCGCATTGTGCGTCTTTCGCGCGCGCCGCTTTGGATAGACGACACCTCCGGCATTTCCATATATGAGTTCCGCGCAAAAGCGCGCCGCCTGGTGCACACCCACGGCGTCAAGCTCATCATAATAGACTATCTCCAGCTTATGACCGGTCCGCCGGAGCTGCGCGGTATGCGCGAGCAGGAGGTAAGCGCCATTTCCCGTTCGCTCAAGGGTATCGCCAAGGATCTAAACGTCCCCATCATAGCCCTGTCGCAGCTCAACCGTGCGGTGGAGACCCGCGGCGGCAACAAGCGCCCGCAGCTCAGCGACCTGCGAGAATCGGGTGCAATCGAGCAAGATGCCGACATTGTTATGTTTATCCATCGTCCCGAGGTTGTCGGGGTGGAGGGTCCGGATGTGTATCCCGGTTATACTGAGCTGATTATAGCCAAGCATCGCAACGGCGAAACCAAAGATGTGGAGATGCGTTTCATCAAGGAAGAGGCCAAGTTTGTGGACGCAAATTCTATGTATTCCAACGATTCTGACGTCAGATATGAAAGTGTGGAGTCAAATTTGAATAACACTTCTGCAAACTTGGATTTTGACAATGAAACACTCTAATTTGACATTCATTTTCGCGTTGCTTTTCGCGGCGCTGACATCTATAGCCGCATCGGCTCAGGGACTTCCTTTCCAGGGGGGCGAAAAACTCTCATATAAACTCCACTACAAATGGGGCGTGATAAACGCCGACATCGCCAGGCTGGAGTTCAATATAAAGGAAGAGAATTACAACGGCACCCCTTGCTTCCGCATAGTAACCAAGGGCGCCACCAGCAACCTGGCCGCCAGCATTGTAAAAGTGCAGTATTATTACGACAGCCGCTTCAGCCAGGACGGCCTCATCCCCTTGAGTTTCTACCGCGAGCAGACGGAGGGGAGTTACTGGGCCAAGAACAACTACACTTGGAGCGCCAACGGCAAGCAGCTGCGCGCCGTGGTGGACAAGAGCACCCGCCCTCACCGCGACACCACCTTCAAGCTGAATGAGGTGATTCACGATGTGATAGGCTCCCTGTATTGTGTACGTGCGGCCGATTTGGACGCCGTCAAGGCTGGGAAGACGCTGCACCTGGTCACCGCGCTGGACTGCAACATAAACGACCTTACCGTTTCTTACGTTAAGACAGAAGAAAAGAAGGTCCCAGACCTGGGCACCGTAACGGCCGACAAGTATGCCCTTTATTTCCGTACCCGCAAGGGAGGGGAGCGCCTCGATAAAGAGTCTCACGTGGCAATCGCCAACAAGGGCGACGGCAACCTCATCCCCATCTATCTGTGGATAACTCCGGACGAAAGCCGCATCATTGTAAGTTTCTCCGCCGCCATTGCGGTGGGCAACGTGGTCGGCCGCCTGGTAGAGTCTCACGGAACCAAGCGGGACATAGTAACCATCAAATAATTTATGAGCAAACAGCCAAAGAAGATAGTACACGAAGGCAAGATAGTGTCTGTAGACAACACCTCCATCGGGGTGGAGATAGTCAATAAAGCGGCGTGTGCGACCTGCCACGCGAAAGGTGTATGCGGAGCTGCCGAGGAGCAGGTCCGCATTATTGATATTCCCCAGACGCTCGCCACAGCCACCGCCGGATACAAGGTGGGGGACAGCGTCAAGTTGGTGCTTTCTGCCGTTATGGGTATGAAGGCGGTGATTCTGGCCTACGGCCTGCCACTGCTCGTGCTGTTGGTTTCCATACTGGTTTGCAGCGCTTTCCATCTGGAACAATTGTGGGTCGGTTTGATTTCTTTGGCCGCAGTGGCGCTATATTATATTATTTTTGCTATCTTTAAGGATAAAATAGACAAAGAGTTTGTCTTTTCAATTGAACCATAAACTTTAAAGTGTGAATCCGATACTTATTACTGTAATTACTCTTACTGCGATTGGGTTGCTGGTGTCGGCAATCCTTTTTCTCGTTGCTAAGAGGTTCAAAGTAGAAGAGGACGGTCGCATAGACGACGTGGAGGAGCTCCTCCCCGGCGCCAACTGCGGTGGCTGCGGATGCGCGGGCTGCCGCGATTTTGCCACCAAACTGGTTGCAATGGACGATTTGGGCGATGCACTGTGCCCGGTGGGCGGCAGCGAAACAATGGCCAAGATCGCCGGCGTGCTGGGCAAGACAGCCGCGCCCCAGGCCCCCAGGGTGGCCGTGGTGCGTTGCAACGGAACTTGCGAGAACCGTCCCAAAACCAGCAACTACGAGGGTTATCCCTCCTGCAAAATCAAGGGTGCGCTTTACGCCGGCGACACCGGGTGCCGTTTCGGCTGCCTGGGCTGCGGCGATTGCGTGGCGGCCTGCAAGTTCGACGCCATCAAGATGGATCCGGCAACGGGTCTGCCGGTGGTGGACGAGAACAAGTGTACAGGTTGCGGCGCCTGCTCCAAGGCCTGTCCGCGCGGCATAATAGAGCTGCGGCCCAAGGGTCCGCGCGGCCTCAAGGTGGTTGTCCTCTGCAACAACAAGGACAAAGGCGCAGTGGCGCGCAAGGCGTGCTCGGCAGCCTGCATCGGCTGCAGCAAGTGCGTCAAGACCTGTCCTCACGACGCTATCGTGGTGGACAGCTTCCTGGCCTACATCGACCCGCTCAAGTGCAAGCTCTGCACAAAGTGCGTGGAGGAGTGCCCTACGGGTGCCATCCATAAGTTCAATTTCCCGGTAAAGAAGGCGGCTCCCGCTCCCAGGCCGGTGGTTCAGCCTGCTCCAGCTCCTGTGGTTGAGAAGCCGGTTGAGGCTCCCAAGCCCGTGGAGGAGGTGAAACCCGCTCCTGCTCCGGTGGTGGAGAAACCGGTGGAAGCCCCTGTAGAGAAGATAGTTGAGGTTCCTGCAGAGAAGCCGGCCCCCGTTGTGGAGAAGCCGGTGGAGGCTCCGAAGCCCGCAGAGCCCGCCCCCGAACCGGTAGTGGAGGTGAAACCAGCAGAGGAGCCCGCCCCCGTGGAGGCCCCCAAGCCTAAGCGTACGGTAAGGAAGGCGGCTCCCAAGCCCAAGGCCGAGCCCGCACCGGAACCCGAGCCCGCCCCGGAACCTGAACCCGCTCAGGCACCGGAACCAGCTCCCGCTCCTAAGCCCGAGCCGGAACCCGCTCCCAAGCCCGAGCCCGCCCCGGCCGAGCCCGAAGAAGAAATAATAGATCTGGAAGATCTTTTCAATATGAGGAGGTAAAGCGATGAAACTGAAGACATTCAAGATGGGCGGCGTACATCCCGCCGAGAACAAGCTCTCCCGCGACGTCGCGATAGAGACCTTCCCTCTGCCCAAGAAGGTGGCCATTTCTATGGCGCAGCACCTGGGCGCGCCCGCAACCCCCGTTGTCCAGAAGGGCGACACCGTGAAGGTCGGGCAGGTGATTGGCGCCCCCACCGGCTTTGTGTCGGGCTTCGTGCACTCTTCCGTGAGCGGCACAGTGACGGCCGTGGAGCCGCGCGCCGACATAGCCGGCAATATGGTGATGCACGTCTGCATCGATGTGGAGGGTGACGAATATGCCGAAGGCATAAACACCACCGACCGCGTGGAGCGCGACATCAAAGGCACTGCAGAGCAGTTGCTGGAGAAGATCAAGGCCGCCGGCATCGTGGGTATGGGCGGCGCGACCTTCCCGACCCACATAAAGCTTTGCCCGCCAAAGGACAAGAAGGCGGAGTACCTCATTATTAACGGCGCCGAGTGCGAGCCCTATGTAACCGCCGACGACCGCCTGATGCGCGAACATCCGCACGAGGTTGTGCTGGGCGCGCGCATTATGGCCAAGGTACTGGGCGTGGAGAGCATAGTGATTGCCGTGGAAGAGAACAAGCCCGAGGCCTACGACGCCCTGTGCGACGCATCGCTGCGCTATGTGGGCATCGAAGTCATCCAAATGAAGAAGAAATATCCGCAGGGCGGTGAAAAACAGCTCATTGACGCTGTCACCGGCCGTCGCGTGCCTTCCGGCGGACTGCCGATAGATACCGGTTGCGTGGTGCAGAACGTGGCCACTTCCTATGCGGTATATCAGGCAGTTCAGAAGAACCGTCCGCTCACTGAGCGCATTATGACCGTTACGGGCCAGTGCCTGGAGCAGCCCAGGAACTTCCGCGTGCGCATCGGTACCCCCATCTCCGAGATTCTGGCCGCAGTCGGCGGTCTGCCGGAAGATGCCGTAAAAGTGGTTTCGGGCGGTCCTATGATGGGCAAGGCGGTCGCCAACCTGGAGGCCACCACGCAGAAGGGTTCTTCGTGCCTGCTGCTGCTCACCGCCGCACAGACGGCCCGCACTCCGGAGTCGGTCTGCATCAGTTGCGGCAAGTGCAGCCAGGCGTGCCCTATGGGGCTGGAGCCCTGGCGTTTGAACCGTCTGGGCCGCGCCGGCAACACCGACGCCCTGGAGGAGAACAAGATTTACGATTGCATAGAGTGCGGATGCTGCCAGTCTACCTGTCCGGCACACATCCCGCTGCTCGACATCGTGCGCTCCAGCAAGGCGGATGTTATGAAAATTATCCGTGCGAGAGCACAAAAATAGGAGGTAGAAGATATGGCAACATTAACAGTTTCCCCTGCTCCCCATTTCCAGAGCCCGGTGACCACCAGGCATCTGATGAACGACGTGCTCATAGCACTGTCGCCGGCGGTGCTGGTGTCGCTGCTGTTCTACGGCTGGAACGCCCTTATGCTGCTGGCCGTGAGCGTGGCAACCTGCCTGCTGTGCGAGTTTTTGATTGAGCGCTACCTGCGTCACCGCGAGGTGCCCAGCTATTCGGCAACCATCCTGACGGGTGTGCTGCTGGCGCTCAACCTCCCCCCGGCAGCGTCGTGGTGGATCGCTTTCATTGGCGGCATCGCTGCCATAGCAATAGCCAAGATGTGCTTCGGCGGCCTTGGCCAGAACATTTTTAACCCGGCAATTTTCGGCCGCGTGTTCCTGCTGGTTTCCTTCCCGGTGGCTATGACTACCTGGGCTGCGCCGGCAGGGTGGCTGGGCGTGGATGCCTTCAGCGGCGCCACTCCGCTGGCGGCTGTCAGCGAGGGGCTGCGCCAGGGTATCCCGGCAAGCCAGATTATCGCGGAGGGTGGTCTTTCCGGTTGGAAGGCGCTCTTTGCAATGGCCGGCGGCTCGGTGGGTGAGATATCGGCCCTCGCGCTAATCGCGGGCTTCGTTTACCTGCTGGTGCGCAGGGTAATCCGCCCCACCATCCCCCTCACCATTCTGGGCACGGTGGCGCTGCTTACCACCATCTTCTGGCTCATCAACCCCGACAAATTCACCGGTCCGGTGTTCAATCTGCTGTCCGGCGGTTTGCTGCTGGGCGCCATTTTTATGGCCACCGACTATGTCACTTCGCCAATGACCACCGTGGGTATGATTATCTACGGCGTGATTATAGGCGTTATGACGGTGCTCATCCGCTATTTCGGGGCTTATCCGGAGGGCGTCTCCTTCGCAATCCTGATTGCGAATATGACGGTGCCTCTGCTCAACAAATATTGCAAACCCAAACGCTTTGCGGCATAAAGGAGGTATCGATATGGCAAAAATGGAATCTTCTTTGAAAAATATGCTGCTTTCGCTGGGCGTCATCTGCCTGGTGTGCGCGGGCCTGCTGGCCATTGTGAACGCCGCCACAGAGAAAAAGATTGCCCGGGTTATGGCAGACAAGACAGCCCGCGCCATTGCGCAGGTGGTGCCTGCGTTCGACGGTGCGCCGCTCGATACCACCGTGGTGCTCGACGGCCGCGAGTTTGCGGTGCACAAGGCTATGGAGGGTGACAGCGTGGTTGTGGGGTACGCAATAGAGTCCTCTACCGCCGGTTTCGGCGGCCCCATCAACCTAATGGTGGGCTTTTCTGCCGACGGCGAGATTTATTCTACAGCTGTCATTTCGCACAGCGAGACTCCCGGCCTGGGAGCCAAGATGACCGACGAAACCAGCCGTTTCCGCACGCAGTTCCAGGGGATGAACCCCGCGGAGAGCACGCTTGCGGTGACCAAGGACGGCGGCGATGTGGATGCAATTACCGCGTCTACAATCACTTCAAGGGCGTTTACTGCCGCAGTGCAGCAAGCATACAATGTTTATCTCACGGCAAAGGGCGAGGAGCCCGATGCAGTGAGCGCAGCTACGCCGCAGGTCGGCGAAGGAGGCTCAGATGAGTAAATGGGATCTTATAAAGAAAGGGATTATAAAAGATAACCCTACTTTTGTGCTGGTGCTGGGTATGTGCCCTACGCTGGGTACCACAACATCGGCGCTTAACGGTATGGGTATGGGTCTGGCCACGCTGGTGGTGCTCACCCTCTCCAATATCGTTATTTCTGCTGTGGCCAAGTATATCCCGGACAAGGTGCGCATTCCGTCGTACATCGTTATTATTTCGGCCTTCGTGACAATGATTCAGCTGCTTATGCAGGCCTATCTGCCGTCGCTGTACGAGACTCTGGGCTTGTTTATCCCGCTGATTGTGGTCAACTGCATTGTGCTGGGCCGCGCGGAGGCGTTCGCCAACAAGAACAGCGTTGCCGATTCGGCGTGTGACGGTCTGGGCATCGGCCTTGGTTTCACGCTGTCGCTCACGGTAATCGGTTTGATTCGTGAGATTCTGGGCAGCGGTTCGTTCTTCGGCTGGAATTTCCTGGGCGCCGACGGCATCCTGGTGTTCGTGCTCGCCCCGGGCGCGTTCCTGGTGCTGGGCCTGCTTATGGCTTTGTTCAATAAATTAACTGCAGGGAGGAACTAGGCTATGATATACATTCTGATATTGATTTCCGCAGTATTCGTTAACAATATTGTATTGTCCCAGTTCCTGGGCATCTGCCCGTTCCTGGGTGTCAGCAAGCAGGTCAACACTGCGGTGGGTATGTCCCTGGCAGTGACCTTCGTGATGGCTCTGGCCACTTGCGTGACCTGGCTGCTTCAGTACTATGTGCTGGTTCCGCTGAATATGGTGTATATGCAAACGGTGACCTTTATCCTGGTCATCGCCGGCCTGGTGCAGATGGTTGAGATTATCCTCAAGAAGATAAGCCCCGCGCTGTACCAGTCGCTGGGCATCTTCCTGCCGCTCATCACCACCAATTGCGCCGTGCTGGGCGTGGCGTTGATGGTCGTGCAGAAGCAGTTTACACTGGGCGGCGCGGCCAAGATGCTCAATCTGGGCGAGTCGGTGGTGTTCGCCATCGCATCTGCCATCGGCTTCGGCCTCGCCATCACGCTTATGGCGGCAATCCGCGAGCAGCTCGAATACAACGACGTGCCCAAGCCTTTCCGCGGCATCCCAATCGCCCTCATCACCGCCGGCATTATGGCCCTCGCCTTTATGGGCTTCAGCGGAATGGTGTAGCCAGAGTTCAATGCAATAAAAAACGCAGTCCATAGGGCTGCGTTTTTTATTGTCTATGTGGTGTGCTTATTCCTCGCTGGGTTTGTTCTCGCGGGGTGCGTTGTCGCGGTGTTCGGGACGGGGACGGCGTTCGCCACGGTCGTTGCTGCGGCGGTCGCCGTTACGGTTGTCGCGGCGGTCACCGGAGCGGTTGTCACGACGGTTGTCGCGGCTGCCGTTGCGATCACCGCTGGGACGCGGCCTGCGGACGGGCTCTACGTAACCCTCGGGCTTCTCCATAAGGGCGCGACGGCTCAGACGCAGTTTACCGCTCTTGGCGTCCAGCTCGATGAGCTTGACATCCAGCTCGTCACCCACGTTGACTACGTCCTCTACCTTCTCGGTCTTGCCCCAGTCGAGCTCGCTGATGTGCAGCAGGCCTTCCTTGCCGGGGAGGATCTCCACGAAAGCGCCGAATTCCAGGATGGAAGTGACCTTGCCGTGGTAAACCTGGCCGACCTCGGGAACAGCGCAGATACCCATGATCCAGTCGTATGCCTTCTGCATAGCCTCTGCATCGTTGGTTGCGATGTCCACAACGCCCTTGCCGTCAATTTCGTCGATGTTGATGACAGCGCCGGTCTCTGCCTGGATCTTCTGGATGGTCTCGCCGCCCTTGCCGATGATGGCGCCGATGAATTCCTTGTCAACCTCGAAGCTCTTGATGCGGGGAACGAACGGTTTGTAATCTTCGCGGGGCTTGTCGATGGTCTTGAGCATCTCGCCCATAATGTGCATACGGCCCTGGCGTGCCTGCTCGAGAGCCTTCTCCAGCACGTCGTAGCTAAGGCCGTCTACCTTGATGTCCATCTGGGTGGCGGTAATACCGTCTGCAGTACCGGTCACTTTGAAGTCCATATCGCCCAGGTGATCTTCGTCGCCGAGAATATCGGTAAGGATAGCGTAGCGGTTGTTGGGGTCGACCTCGTCGGTGATAAGGCCCATAGCCACACCTGCAACGGGTTTGGTAATCTGCACGCCGGCGTCCATAAGTGCCAGGCAGCCGCCGCAGACGCTGGCCATAGAAGAAGAGCCGTTTGACTCGAGGATATCGGAAACTACGCGCACTGCGTAGGGGTTCTCGGGCATCATAGGGATGACGGGCTTGAGGGCGCGCATCGCCAGGTTACCGTGGCCTATCTCGCGACGGCCTACGCCGCGCTGGCTCTTTGCCTCACCGGTTGCGAACGGAGGGAAGTTGTAGTGGAGTACGAACTGCTGGTCGTCCTGGATCAGCACCTCGTCCATCTCCTTCATATCCTGCTTGGTACCGAGGGTAACGGTAGCCAGGGACTGGGTCTCGCCGCGGGTGAAGATTGCACTTCCGTGGGCGCAGGGGAGGTAATCCACAGCGCACCAGATGGGGCGTACTTCGTTGGTGGCGCGGCCGTCCAGACGCAGGCCTTCGTCCAGAATCATATTGCGCATAGCCTCTTTCTGCTCGTGGCCGAAGTAACGGTTCACCAGCGGCTCCTTCTCCTCAAGTTCTTCCTCCGGGATAGTAGCCAGGAACTCGTCGCGGATGGCATTGAAGCCGTCCTCACGCTCGTGTTTGGGCTTTGCGCTCTTTGCCAGGGCGTAGCACTTGTCGTAGCAAGCATCGTGAACAGCCTTGCGCAGGTCTTCGTCCTCTACGTCGTGAGGATAGTCGCGCTTGGTCTCGAAGGTGCCGAGCTCTTTCATAAGCTCTTTCTGCACCTGGCAGTGACGCTTGATTTCTTCGTGGGCAAACTTGATGGCCTCGAGCATATCGTGCTCGCTGACCTCTTTCATTTCGCCCTCTACCATCATAATATTCTCTTCGGTTGCAGCCACCATAAGCTCCAGGTCGCTGCGCTCCATTTCGCTGAAGTTGGGGTTGATTTTGAACTGGCCGTCGATGCGTGCCACGCGTACTTCGGAGATAGGGCCGCCGAAGGGCAGGTCGCTGGTTGCCAGTGCGCAGGATGCTGCCAGGCCGGCGAGGGCGTCGGGCTGGATGTCATTCTCTGCAGAAATAAGCCATACATTTACAAACACCTCCAGGTGGAAGTCGTCGGGCCAGAGGGGACGGATGGGGCGGTCAATCAGACGGGAGATGAGAATCTCGTAGTCGGAAGACTTGCCTTCGCGTTTCATAAAACCGCCGGGGAAACGGCCGGCTGAATAATACTTCTCTTTGTAGTCTACGGTGAGGGGCATAAAGTCGGTGCCCTCCTTCACTTCTTTTGCAGCGGTAACGGTGGCGAGCAACATAGTGCCACCCATTTTCACAACAGCGCTGCCGTCGGCCTGTTTTGCCAGTCGGCCGGTCTCGATTTCGATTGTCCTGCCATCGCTCAGCAGGATCTGTTTGTTAATTACGTTCATTATTTTATTAATAGTTCTGCCTATAAAAGGGGCTGCCTCGGCCAAAAGCCCTCAGCAGCCCGCATTAATTCCTCTGTATCGCTGATACTATCGACGGAGACCGAGCTCCTTGATGATATTTCTGTATCTTTCGATGTCGACTTCCTTGAGGTAATCAAGAGTCTGACGTCTCTTACCTACCAGGCGAAGCAGTGCACGCTGAGTGTTGTGGTCTTTCTTGTTCTGCTTCAGATGCTCGGTGAGGTGTGCGATACGGTAGGAAAACAAAGCAACTTGACTCTCTGCAGAGCCGGTGTCAACATTAGACTTCCCGTATTTTGCGAAAATCTCTTGCTTTTTGTCTGCTGATAAATACTCTGACATAATGCAAAAAATTTGGTTTAAATGGTTTTTGAGCGTGCAAAGGTAACATTAATTTACTTATTTGCAACAATTTCTACCATTTATTTAGCGGCAGCCCGGTCATCGCCTGAGTTACCTTGTGGCGGATGTTTGCAATTACCGCTTCGTCTTCCGGAGCGGCCAGAACCTGGTCTATGAGATCCACAATCCAGATCATATCTTTCTCTGCCAGGCCGCGGCTGGTGATGGCCGGCGTGCCCACGCGTATGCCGGAGGTCTGGAACGGCGACCGGCTGTCAAAAGGCACCATATTTTTGTTGACGGTGATGGCGGCGCGCACGAGGGCCTTTTCTGCCATCTTTCCGGTGAGTTCGGGGAACTTGGTGCGGAGGTCAATGAGCATCAGGTGATTGTCGGTGCCGCCCGAAACCACTTTATAGCCGCGCAAAGCGAATTCGGCCGCCATAGCCTGGGCGTTGGCGCGGACCTGCTTCTGATAATCGGTGAATTCGGGCTGCAGCGCCTCGTAGAACGACACGGCCTTGGCGGCGATGCAATGCTCCAGCGGGCCGCCCTGTACGCCCGGGAATACGCTGGAATTGATCATCTGCCCCATAGTTTTGATGACGCCCTTGGGAGTTTTCACGCCCCACGGATTTTCGAAATCCTTACCTATGATTATGGCACCGCCGCGCGGACCGCGGAGGGTCTTATGGGTGGTGGTGGTCACTATGTGGGCATATTTCACGGGGTTCTTGAGCAGATGGGCAGCAATGAGGCCGGCGGGGTGGGCCATATCCACCCATAGGATTGCGCCTATTTCGTCTGCAAGGGCGCGCATCCTCTCCCAGTCCCATTCGCGGGAGTAGGCGCTGGCACCGCCGATTATCAGCTTGGGCTTGGCTTCGCGGGCCACGCGCTCCATCTCGTCGTAATCTATCAGGCCGGTTTCTTCGTTAAGATGGTATGCCACAGCGTTGTAGAGCATACCGGATACATTCACGGGAGAGCCGTGGGTGAGGTGGCCTCCGTGTGCCAGATCCAATCCCATAAAGGTGTCGCCCGGCTTGATGCAGGCCATCATTACGGCCATATT
>JAFZYD010000096.1 GCA_017616475.1 Bacteroidales bacterium | reverse complement strand
TTTGCTAATAGAAAATGACGCATAGCTACGAATGCTTCAATTATACGGATACTGATTTCTACGGCCGCTGGACTGTGGAGCACCGCTGAAAGCATAGCCACACCTTGGTCTGTAAAAACGTAGGGTAGATTTGAACTGTGCTTTAGAGTTGATAACCTATCGCAATTTGCGATGAGTTCAGCGCTCTCTCTTTCAGTGAGTTGAAATCTGAACGAGTTTGGGAAGCGTTTAATGTTGCGTTTTACCTGCTCATTTAACCTATAGGTAGGTATGCCATAGAATTCGGCCAAATCTCTATCTAACATAACTTGAAGACCCCTAATAGTGATAATCCGTGCTTCCAAGGCATTCTGCTGTAAGCTGTCTCTATCTACGATTATTTGAGCGTTTTTGTTTTCTTTCATAACAACAATGTTTAAGCGTATGGTAATAGTGCATATATGTTTGCTATCACTATGCGTGATTGCAAACGGCAATAATTCGATATCTTGGTGAAGGGAGCCGCTTCCCAGAAGAGGAAGACTCAGCGCTCCTGATTTCATTACCGGCCGATTCCACGACCGTCTTGCTTTATGCAAATATACCTAACCTCCGGCAAATACGCAAGGAAAAAACGGATGCGTCCGCTCCGGGCGTAAGCCTTAAGCTTGCAAGTTTTTCTCTGGCGAAGATCCGCCCCTGAAAAACTTCAAGCTGCGGCCTCTTTAAGCCCGTTCGCTCTCTCCCTGCAGCCCCGCCAAACCGCCCTCCGGCCTTATAATGGCCAAGAACCCTACCTCGCGGCGCCACCGCCCACCCCGTGAAAGCCCTCCGCCCGCCACCCCCCGAAAGGAAGCCCCTCCTGTCGCCAAGCATACCGATGCGGTTTGGCAGGGCGGGTCGCGAAAGAGAAAGAGCAAGCCCAATGCTGATGTTCTAGCCGGTGAGTTTTGTTTGACGGTTCGGGAAATGTGAGTAACTTCGCGGAACGAAATAACTAAACACACGATATGAATATTCTTGTTCTCAATTGCGGCAGTTCTTCTATCAAGTATCAGGTTCTGGATATGAAGGGCGACGCCGATTTCTCTCTGTTGGCAAAAGGTCTTGTAGAGCGCGTCGGAAGCGACAACGCCACCATAACACATAAGGTTCCCACCCGCGAAGACGTGTTCCTGGAACTCCCCATTCACGACCACAGCGAAGGCATCTCCGTGGTGCTGGAAATGCTCCTCTCCCCGGACAAGGGCGTGCTTAAGACACTGGAGGACATTGACGCAGTCGGTCACCGCGTGGCCCACGGCGGCGAGTACTTCTCCGCTGCTGCAGCAATCAACGACGATACCATAGAGAAGATTGAGAAATGCTGCGCACTGGCGCCGCTGCACAACCCCGCCTCGCTGCTGGGTATCCGCGCCGCCGCGCAACTTATGCCCTCCACCCCGCAGGTGGCCGTGTTCGACACATCGTTCCACCAGACCATTCCCGACTACGCATATATGTACGCCCTGCCGTATGAGTATTATCAGAAATACGGCATCCGCCGCTACGGTTTCCACGGCACCAGCCACAACTTTGTGGCGGGCAAAGCCTGCGACGCCCTGGGATGGAACATCAAGGACAAGAAGATAATCACCTGCCACCTTGGCAACGGCAGCTCCATAACCGCAATCAAGGGGGGCAAATCTATAGATACATCGATGGGCTTCACCCCGCTGGAGGGCGTCACAATGGGCACCCGCTGCGGCAATATAGACCCCAGCGTAGTTACCTTCCTGATGGCCAAAGAAAACCTGAATCCCTACGAGATGGATTCGGTAATGAACAAGAAGAGCGGCCTGCTGGGTCTCTCCGGCATATCTGCCGACAACCGCGACGTGGAAGGCGCCGCCGCCAAGGGCAACAAGCAGGCGGAGATGACCCATCTGAAGCGCTGCTACGACATAAAGAAGTATGTCGGCGCATATGCGGCAGTGCTTAATGGCGTAGACCTTATTATTATGACCGGCGGAATAGGTGAGAACGCCCGCAACGTGCGCCGCGAAGTCCTCTCCGGCCTGGAGTATCTGGGCCTTGAGCTGGACCTCTACCGCAACGACCACGTGGAAGGCGACAACTGGCTCATCAGCACGGAGAATTCAAAGGTCAAGGCAATGGTTGTCTGCACCAACGAAGAGCTGGTAATCGCCCGCGACACAATGGAAATAGTCTCGAAAAAGCGGAAATAATTCCCTTTAGAACAGCCCCGGCGTGATGGCAAGCCATTTGAGCACCGTCTCGCCGAATACGAGTATCAACAGCCAGGAGAACGTCATCATTGTGATGCCGTATTTAAAGGCGTCTGTCATACTGTATTGGTTGGTGTTGTAAAGCAGCGCCGCGGGCTTGCTGTTGAACGGCAGCACGTAGCAGTGCTCAATAAGCATAGCGACGGGGAGAGCCAGGCTCATAGGCGGGAAGGCGAAACGCTTCTCCACGCCCAGGGCGATGGGCACGAACACCATTGTGCGTATGGTCTTGCTCTGGAACACCAGTCCGGAGTACATCATCAAAAAAGTGAGCACCACATACAGCACCCAGAAAGGGGTGTCGGCCGTTATGCCCATAGAATCGAACGCGGCGTTCACCATAGTGTTGGGAAGGTCCGTGGCATTGAGGCCGCTGCCCAGCACGTATGCACCTGCGGAGAACAGCATCAAGTGCCAGGGGATGTCCACGTCGTTCCACTTGACCACCCCTATGCCCGGCAGCAGCGCCAGAATTGCGCCGATAAGGGCTACGATGGTCTCGTCAATATTGTGGAAAGATCCCTTTGTGATCCAGAGAAACAGCACGACAAGGAAGATGGCCACCGCCTTCCACTCCTCCTTGGACATCTTGCCCATAGTGGCCAGCTCCGCCCGCAGGCGCTCTATGCCGCCCTCTATCTGGGGCACCTGCTCCTCCTTTTTCATAGGGAAGAAGACGTACATACCCAGCAGCAGGCCCACTACCAATATGATGATGCTCATAGGACCCACGGCAACGAGCCACTCTTTATAACCGAAATTGCAAGAGCCAACGAACCCTGCAATCAGCGATATGGCCAGCAGGTGGGCGCCGGAACCTGTATAAAATGCATTGGCGCCAATATTCACCTGGAACAGGTTCTGGATAACCAGGTTGCGCCCAAAGTTGTTGCGATGGCCGTCGGAGGCGCCGTATATGGCGCAAATCACCATAAAGATGGGGAGCATAATGGTGGCCTTGACTGTGGTGGCGGAGATAAATGCCGACAGCACCAGGTTTATTACCAAAAAGCTCCAGAGCACCCCTTTGGCGCTCTTGCCGAACTTGATTACGAAGGCCAGCGCAAGCCGCTTCGCGAATCGGGTCTTGACCAGCATAGAGGCCAGCACAAAGCTCAGGATGTTGAGCCACATTACCGGGTGGCCGAGCTGTGCGAGGGCCTCTTTTTGCGTGGTGACGTTGAAAAGCACCACTCCCAGCATAAGCAGCAGGGAGGTCAGGTAGTTTGGCAGGGCCTCCGTCATCCAAAGAATGAGGCTCGCCACAAATATGGCCAGCATAGCGTAGTTGGCGCGTATGAAGCCTTCCAACCCGAGAGCATCGAGCCTCTTTTGCGCCGATTGCGCAAGGAGGCTCGTGTCCAGGTTGTCAATAAAGCCTATGTGGCAAAACCAGCAAATCCAGACAAAGGCGATGGCGGCCAGCGGCGCGCCGAGGCGGGCCATCCAGGTCTCGAACTTCGATTTCTGCATCTTGGGCAGCTTCTCGATCTTGTAGTTGTTCATATCCAGCGGGTCGAATGCCGCCTTTGCCTGAGTCTGCTCGTTCATAAGACTACAATGCTATTTCCAGTTCTTATAGGGGTTCTTCATCAGCATTGAGTTGAAGTACTTGGGGTCGCCGGTAACCTCTTCGCCCAGCCAGTCGGGCTTGTCAAAGGGCTCGTTCTCGTCCGCAAGTTCCACCTCTGCCACGGTCAGGCCGTCGTTGTCGCCGTAGAACTCGTCCACTTCCCAAACGTGCTTGCCATCCGTGTTCTTAACCAGATAGCGGGTCTTGTCAATTACGCCGGGCTCGGCGAGGTCCAGGAGGGCCTTTACCTCATCCACGGGAATCTCCTTTTCCCACTCGAAGCGGGAGGCGCCGGAGGCGTTGCCTATACCCTTAACGGTAATGAACCCTTTGTCGCCCTTTACGCGGATGCGCACGGTGCGCTCGGGAACCGAACTGAGGTAGCCCTGGGTTATGCGGGTGGCCTTGAAAGCGTTGGCCTTGAAATCGCCCTTAACCAAGAATTTCTTTTCTATTTCCTGTGCCATAGCCGTTTAGTTTGCAAGAGGTTTGTCTATCATACCGATTACGCGTTTGATTGCCTGCAGGTAGTTGATGTTCTCGACCCCCTCCAGACCGCAGTCGGCAACCGTCTTCTTGATGTCCTCGATTTCGGTGGATTCGGAGTTGATGGTGACTACCTTGGCGCCGTTTATCAGCACGTTGCCCACTTCGCATATGGTGTCGTTCACCATATAGCCGAAGCGCTGCTTGTGCACGCGCACCGCTGCCAGGTCGGGATTGGCCTTAACCATTGCGATGAACTCCTCGAACGTGTAGGTGTCCTTGGTCAGCTTGGGCATCTCAACCATAAATGCGGGGAAAACCTCGTTCTCCAGCACCTCGCGGCTAATGGGGAATTCGCCCTTCATAAGGGGGTTCCATTGCTCGAAGCCGTCTACGGTCTGGACGTAGGTTTTGATGTCCATCTTGCCGTCGCGGATCTTGGTGTTGTTGATATCGTTCTTGGCGCTGATGATGTATATCTCATCGCTGGTGCGCTCCCATACCTTTTCGGGCACGGGCACGCTCAGGCGGGCCATTCTTTTGTGCTGCTCGCAGAAGCACTGGCCAAAGCTGCGGAATTCGAAGCGGGGCTTGCTCTGCTCGCCTATTTTAAGTTCTGCCATAATTTATAGTACAATAATAAAATCAGTTCTTAACATAATCGTCGTCCACAGCAGTAGTGGAATTTGCTTCGCCGGGGGTGAAGGTGTCGGTTCTCTTCCAATTGCCGGTTCCGTCGGGCACACGGCTCCAGGAGCCGCTGTAGTTGGTGATGGAAGCGCCCCAGTTGCCGGAGTCGTCCTTGTCGCCGCGCTGGAAGAAATCCACCAGTTCGCCCTTGGGGTTGTACACGTCAATGCGGACGCTCTTCTTGGCGGAGAAGCCGCTGGAGAAGCCGCGCGGGGTGGTACCCTTGCCGCCTACAATTGCAAAGAAGCCCTTGGCGGGAACTTCTTCGCCGTCTATGCCGGTCCAGCAGAGACCCTCGTCTTTGTGAATTGTGACTCCGGTGAGTTTGATGGGATATTCGCCCATATTGTAGAGCTCAAAGAACTTCTCTGCGTCTGCACCGGCACCGTAAACCTCGTTAAGTTTGAGTTTGGTCCAATCCGTTGCGGGGTCGCCCACCTTGTAGGTATATTTGTCGGAAGTGGTAGTGAAATCGGCTTCATTCACCACTGTTACGGTAAACTCCACGTCGGTGCCATCCGGCATTGCGGGAATAGTGGCTGTAAAGTTTTTGCCGGAAGCAGTCATCGGAACGCTTGTGCCGTTGTATTTGAGAGTAGCGGAGCGTATGGCTTGCAAACCGGAAACGGTAGCGGTGACCGTAACGTCTAAGATGGAGGTGGGGGCCTCAGGGCTGAACACCACCTTGTCTATGGAAGAGGGGCCTTTGTACAATTCATCTTTTACGCATCCGGAGAGCGTGAGGATGATGGCGGCTGCAACTAAAAATATCTTTTTCATAATCGTATTCTGTTACTTGTTTAGAAGTCAATTTCGAAACGGAGGGCGAGCATATGGTAGTCAACTCCTGCCTTGCCTGCGGGGGTTGCCACCTTGGTGTAATCCTTAACGGCATTGCCTGCCTCGTCCAGACCGACGTTGAGCTTACCCTTGCCGTTTGCATAGCGGTCGTTGTTGTTGAATTGATAGTTGAGCTGGAATTTTACGTTGTCGTTTACATACCAGTTGAGGCCGACAGCGTATGCCTCGGCGCAACCGCCGTATACATCGCCGTGGTTGAGGTTGCAGTATTCGTAACGTCCGCAGAGCTCAATGTCGCCCCACTCGCGGCCGCGTTCAACCTTGGTGTACTTGCCGCCGTTGGAGTCGTAGCGCTGCTTGCCGCCAAAGAGCAGGTAGCCTGCCTGGACATACCAGCCGCCGAAGTTGTGGCTGAAAGCATCGCCAATTTCGGGCTTGAAAATAACATTATCGCCAATGTAAGCAGCTTCGTAGCGCAGGCCGTAGTTGTGGCCGGCCAACTCCACGGTCCACAGGTTGTTGTGGTCGTAGTCCTTTAGGTTGTTGGTGTCGAGGTATTTCTTGCGGTTGATGCTTGTGGAGTTGCGGGCGCTTGCGCGGTAGGTGCCCCATTCGCCGGTTGCCAGGTCCGTGGTGGTGGTCCTGTAGGAATATGCGGCGCCAATGTGGAGGCTGGAATTATTCAGCTTGTACAGAGGGCGGAAGACCACCTTGGTGGTGAGGGAGTAGCCGGAATTGCGGCCGAAATCCTTGTTGTTGTCGGCTACATTCTGCCACTCTTCGCTGCCTGCTATTACCTGGGAGAAGGCGCCTGCGGAGAGCCAGAGCCAATCTTTGGCATACTTGGCGTTGAAACCGATGTGGCGGGAAGGCGCCAGGGCGCTGCAGACCATCGGGCGCTCCATAAACTGCAGGTAGCGCGAAGTGGTGTTGCGCTGGAGGGAGAAATTCTCCTTGAAGTTACCTGCCTGGAGGTCGAGATTCGGAATGCCGGTATAGCGCACAATAGCGTCCTTGAGTTCCACCAGACCGTTGGCAAGGTCCATATCAAACTCTCCGTACCAGTCTTCGTTAATCTGGCCCTTGATTGCGAAACGGGCGCGGCGGATGCCGGTGCCGTTACCGATGGGGTCGGCGTAGTCCGGGGCACCGAAGAAGACGGCTCCGTCTGCCTGTACGCGGGTGTCGAACCACAGTTTGTAACCGGAATTGGGAGAAGCGAAGACGAGTATGCCGTCCTGTGCCTCAACATCGAGGCGGTCAGACTTTACGGCAACGCCGTACTGGTTGTACTTGACCGTCTGCGCAAAGGCCGTCTGTGACAAAAGCGCAAGAGCGGCCACGAAAATGAATAATTTACGCATAATAGATTATTTGGTTAGATAAATGATGAATTCATATAACCAAAGTTACAAAAAACAAAAAAAACTCCGCAAGCGAATGCGGAGTTTTTTCTTGTAAAAAGAGGAAATTTACGCTTCGGCCCGGCCGTGGCAGTTCTTGTATTTCTTGCCGCTGCCGCACGGGCAGGGGTCGTTGCGGCCCACGCGTTTCTCTACGCGGATGGGGGCGTTGCTCTTGGCCTCGCTGCTGTTGGTGACAAGGTCGGGACGGCTGGTCTGCATCCGGCTCATATCGGTGCGCTTCTCGTGCGCCTCGGTGGCCACGTCTTCCGGAGCCTGCTCCGTCTTGAGGTGGATTGCCATACGCAGCAGGGTGGAGAGGACGTCCTTGTAGATGCCTTCCAGGGCGGTGATGAACAGCCCGAAGCTCTCGGTCTTGTACATCAGCTTGGGGTCTTTCTGCTCGTAGCTGGCGTTCTGTACCGACTGCTTGAGGTCGTCCATATCGCGCAGGTGGTTCTTCCAGTACTCGTCTATCACGCGCAGCGTGACGGTCTTGTAAATGGATCGCACCAGCTCCTTGCCCTTGGTTTCGTAGGCCTTGCGAAGATCCACCAGAACGGTGTAAACCTTGCGGCCGTCGGTTATGGGCAGTGCGATGTTCTGGTAGAACATACGCTTCTTTTCGTATACGTAATTGATTATGGGCCAGGCCTGTGCAATGACGTTGTCGTTGCGGCGCTGCTGGGTGGCTGCCACGTCGTCGCGCAGTTTGTCGGCAAGTTCGGTCTTGCGGGCGCGGTCAAAGAAATCTTCGTCGAAGCTGGCGTCCACGCCGAGTTGCTCTGCCAGGAGTTCCTTGAAGCCCTCGTAGCCAAGCTCGCGGTATTTGTCCACCAGAATGTCGCAATAGTCGGTGGCCATATTGAGCACGTCCACGTCTATGCGCTCTCCGGTGAGGGCGCTGCGGCGCTTGGTGTAAACCACCTCGCGCTGCGAGTTCATTACGTCGTCATATTCAACCAGGTTCTTGCGGATACCGAAGTTGTTCTCCTCTACCTTGCGCTGGGCGCGCTCGATGCTGCTGGAGAGCATAGAGCTTTGCAGCGCCTCGCCCTCCTTCATACCCAGGTTGTCCACTACCTTGGCTATGCGGTCGCCCGCAAACAGGCGCATAAGGTCGTCTTCCAGGGAGACGAAGAAGATGGAGCTGCCCGGGTCGCCCTGACGTCCGGCGCGGCCTCGCAGCTGACGGTCCACGCGGCGGGAATCGTGCCGCTCGGTGCCTATGATGGCCAGACCGCCCGCGGCTTTGACTTCGTCCGTGAGCTTGATGTCGGTACCACGGCCCGCCATATTGGTGGCGATGGTAACGGTGCCCTTTTCACCGGCGTGCGCAACTACTTCCGCCTCGCGCGCGTGCTGCTTGGCGTTGAGCACCTGGTGCTTTATGCCGCGCATCTTGAGCATTCGGGAGAGCAATTCGGAAATCTCCACCGAGGTGGTGCCGACCAGAACCGGCCGCCCCTCCGCAATGAGATCTTCTATCATTGCGATGACGGCGTTGTATTTGTCTTTCTTGGTCTTGTAAATGAGGTCGTCCTGGTCCTTGCGGATAACCGGGCGGTTGGTGGGGATTACCACCACGTCCAGTTTGTAAATCTGCCAGAACTCGCCCGCCTCCGTCTCTGCGGTACCGGTCATACCGGAGAGCTTGTGGTACATACGGAAGTAGTTCTGCAGGGTGATGGTGGCGTAGGTCTGCGTCGCGGCCTCCACCTTGACGTTTTCCTTGGCCTCCACCGCCTGGTGCAGACCGTCGCTCCAGCGGCGGCCCTCCATAATACGGCCCGTCTGCTCGTCCACAATTTTGACCTTGCCGTCTATTATGACGTAGTCTACATCCTTTGCAAACATTGCGTATGCCTTGAGCAGCTGGCTCACGATGTGCATACGTTCTGCCTTGAGGGAGTAGTTGGCGTAAAGTTCGTCCTTCTTGGTCTTTTTCTCCAGGTCGCCGAGGGCGGCATCCTGGTCTATCGCGGCCACCGCCTCGCCCAGGCGCGGCATCAGGAAGAATTCCGGGTCGCCCACAGCCTCCGCCAGCACGTCGTTGCCTCGGTCCGTGAGCTCCACGCTGCGCAGCTGCTCGTCAATCACAAAGTAAAGGTCGTTGGTGATTATGCGCTGCTCCAGATCCTTCTCGGTGAAGGAATCGCGTATAATTTTACTCTGAGCCTCCTGCAGGATGACCTTGATGCCCGGTTCGCTCAAATATTTGATGAGCGGGCCGTACTTGGGCAGACCTTTGTATGCCTTGAGCAGCTTTATTTCGCCCTCGTCCTTGATGCGGCCTTCGGATATTAGCTTCTTGGCCTCGTTAAGGAACTGGTTTACAAGCTGGCGCTGAGCATTATAGAGTTTCTCTACGAAAGGTTTGTATTCTTCGAAAGGCTGGTCGTTTGCGCGCTGCACCTGGCCCGAAATGATGAGCGGGGTACGGGCATCGTCAATAAGCACGGAGTCGACCTCGTCGACAATTGCGAAGTGGTGCTTGCGCTGCACCAGGTCGTCCGGGTTGATGGCCATATTGTCGCGCAGGTAGTCGAAGCCGAATTCGTTGTTGGTACCGAAGGTGATGTCGGCCTGGTATGCCCGCTTGCGGCCGTCGCTGTTGGGCTCGTGCTTGTCTATGCAATCTACCTTGAGGCCGTGGAACTGGTACAGCGGACCCATCCACTCGCAGTCACGCTTGGCCAGGTAGTCGTTCACGGTTACCACGTGTACGCCTTTGCCGCCCAGGGCGTTCAGGAAAACGGGCAGGGTGGCCACCAGGGTCTTGCCTTCGCCAGTCGCCATCTCGGCAATCTTGCCCTGATGCAGCACGATACCGCCGATGAGCTGCACATCGTAGTGGACCATATCCCAGGTGGTGGGGTTGCCGCCCGCAATCCAGGTGTTCTTCCAGATGGCGTAGTCGCCTTCTATGTTTACAAAATCGTGGTTGGTAGAAAGGTCGCGGTCTGCGTCGGTCGCCTTCACCTTGATGGTAGCGTTCTCCTTGAAGCGGCGGGCGGTGGACTTCATAATAGCGAAAGCCCGCGGAAGGGCGTCGTCCAGAGCCTTCTCCAGCTCCACGTCAATCTCCTTTACCAGATTGTCCAGGCGGGTCGCCAGTTTTTCCTTCTCGCTGACGCTAATCTCCACCTCTGCGAGTTGCTCGCGGATGGTAGCCGCCTCGGCCTCCTGGGCCGCGGTGCGCTCGTGTATCTGCGCCTTGAGGGCGTCGCACGCCTCGCGCAGGCCGTCGTCGCTCAGGGTATCGACCGTGTCGTATTCTGCCAGTATCTTCTTTAAAATGGGGGTAAGTTGCTTAAGATCCCTGTCAGCTTTGGACCCGAACAACTTCTTTAGAAAATTTGCCATATAAATAATATTAAACGTACAAAGGTGACACATTGTCATAATGCGCCACCTTTACATCGAGTAAAAATAGCGTTATTCTTACTCGGCCAATGATATTGCGCCCACCGGGCAAACGTCTGCACAAGCGCCGCACTCTGCGCACAGTTCGGGATCGATGCTGTACTGTTCGCCTGCTGTGATAGCTCCAACGGCGCATTCGTCTATGCAAGTGCCGCAAGCAGCGCAATCTTCTGAAATTTTGTAAGCCATAATTTTGGTTTTTATAGTTTCGTTAGGTTTTACAAAGAAAAGCATTTTCTCAAAAAGTTTGCCAATTTTTATAGTATATTTGTCCACAATTATTTGAGAAATTATGAACATCAAGAGAATAACAGCCCTTTTGACAGCGGCTCTCGCACTGGTCGCAGCGCTGCCTTGCGCGGCCCAGAACAACGACACCCGTCCGGAAGAGGAGGTGGTAAAATTCGAGGAGAAGGTGCACGACTTTGGCGATTTGCTCATAACCGACAAGAGCGTCAGCTGCAAGTTTGTCTTCACCAACATCAGCAAGAAACCGGTGGTGGTGCACAACGTCGTGTCCAGCTGCGGCTGCACGGTGCCCAAATGGACCAAAGAGCCGGTCAAGCCGGGCGCAAAGGGCTCCATCGAGGTCACTTTCAAGAACGACCAGGGGGCATACCCTTTCAGTAAATCCATAACCGCCTACATTTCCGGCGTAAACCGCCCCGTGGTGTTGCACATAAAGGGCGTGGTGTACGGCAAAAAGATGAGTCTCAAGGAGATGTATACCAACACCATAGGCGGCGTGCTGGGCACCCGCGAGACCACCCTGCTGATTGGCAATATGTACCAGGGCAAGGCCAAGAGCGACGCCACCTCCATTGCCAATCTTAGCAAGGCCCCCGTGAAGGTGCAGGTAGTAAGCGAGGACCCCGCCCTCAGCGTGGCGGTAGTGCCCAACCCGGTTCCCGCCGGCGACAAGGCCTCCCTCACATATACTGTGAACACCGCCAACGGCGAAAAGAAGTGGGGCAAGACGGAATATTCCGCAAAGTTTATTGTGGACGGCAAGCCTGCGGAAGAGAAGATAAAGATTGTGGCCAACATTGCAGACGATTTTGACGGCTACACCCAGTCTATGAAGGAGAAGGCTCCCGTGCCCGGCTTCGTGAAGGGCTATCTGGATCTGGGCGAGGTGTCTAAGGGAACCATTGTAGACCATACTTTTACCGTGAAGAACACCGGCAAGAGCCAGCTGATTGTATACAAGGTCGATTCTGACGACGGCCGTGCGGAGATTCTTACCAAGGCCCCCATAAAAATTGCCCCCGGCAAGAGCGCGGACGTAAAAATTAAATATGACACATCTACCCAGACGGGCGAATTCGTGAGCATAGTGACGCTCACCACCAACTCCCCGCTGCGCCCGCGTCTGGACTTCTTTATTAACGGATCTACCAGATAATGGAGAAACAAGGCGATTTTTTTGACGATTACGCCAACGACGATTCGGCGCTCAAGGTGAACGACGGCATAAAGCAGCCGCCGGCAATTAATCCATATCTGAAGGATATGCCCCGCAGGCGCACCCGCACTCTTAGCGTGGACCAATATATGGATGGTATTCTGGCCGGCAACACAACCGTCCTGAGCCAGGCCATAACAATGGTGGAGAGCCTCTCCCCGGACCACCGCAAGATAGCGGACGAAATTATATCTCGCTGCCAGAAGGCGTCATCCCGCCGCGACTCTATGCGAATAGGCATCACCGGCGTGCCGGGAGTGGGCAAGAGCACCTTCATTGAGGCGTTCGGCAGCCATATAACCGGCAAAGGCCACAAGTTGGCCGTGCTGGCGATTGACCCTTCCAGCGAGCGCACAAAAGGCTCCATTCTTGGCGACAAGACCCGTATGGAGACCCTTACCCGCGACCCTAAGGCCTTTATCCGCCCCAGCCCCAGCGCCGGGAGTCTGGGCGGTGTGGCGCGCCGCACCCGGGAGACCATCCTGCTGTGCGAGGCGGCCGGATACGACGTCATTTTTATTGAGACAGTCGGCGTGGGCCAGAGCGAAACCGCGGTGCACTCTATGAGCGATTTCTTTCTGCTGCTTATGCTTTCCGGCGCCGGCGACGAGCTGCAGGGCATCAAACGCGGCATTATGGAGATGTCAGATTTGATTGCCATAACCAAGGCGGACGGCAACAATATTGAGAAGGCTAAGGTGGCCCGCGGCCTGTATGCCAGCGCGCTGCACCTTTTCCCGCCTACCGAGTCTGGCTGGGTGCCCACCGCCGTGACATCGTCTGCCGTCACTAAGGAGGGCCTGGACGATATAATGGCCAAGATAGAGGAATATTTTGCCCTGGTGCGCGGCAACGGCTTCTATCTCAAGCGCCGTCGGGAGCAGGCCCGCTACTGGATGTACGAGAGCATAAACGATTCGCTCAAGAATATGTTCTACGAGAGCGAAACAATAGAGCGGCTGCTGCCGGACTACGAGCAGGCTGTGCTGGAAGGCAAGCTGGACTCCTTTGCAGCGGCGGAGGAACTCATAGACAAATACAACCGATAGTATGCACATTTTCCTGGACGCCCTGCGCAATGCCGTCCTCATTACGGGATTGGTTATTGTAATGATGATGATGCTCGAGTGGATCAACGTCACCACCCGCGGGCGTATGGGGGAGGGGCTGCGCCGCTCCCGCTTCGGCCAGGTGGTGCTCGGCGGTCTGTTGGGCGTGCTGCCGGGCTGTGTCGGCGGCTTTGCCACGGTGTCGCTCTATTCCCACGGAATGATATCCTTCGGCGCACTGGTGGCGATGCTTATCGCATCTTCCGGCGACGAGGCCTTCGTGATGCTGGCAATGTTCCCCGGCAAGGCGCTGCTGCTGTTCGCCGCGCTGCTGGTAACAGGCATAGCGGCTGGATTGCTTGTGGATGCGCTCTGGCGCGGCCGCAAGGCCCCCGAAACCCACTGCGACGAGCATTTCGAAGTGCACGGCAGCGACAAGGTAAAGATGCGCCGCAGCTGGAAAAACCTCGTCAAACCTTCGTGGCAGCGTGTGGTGCTGCTGGTGGGCATAGCCCTGTTCATTGTGGCGCTGGCGCTGGGTGTGCTGGAACACGACCACGAGCACGAGGCTGCTGCGGTGCAATCGTTCAATGTCTTTGACGAATATTGGATAAACTTGTTCTTTGCCGTCTGCTCGCTGTTCGCGATGTGGTTCGTGGCGGTGAGCGAGGAGCATTTCGTGAAGGAACATCTTTGGGACCACGTGGTGTGCAAGCATCTGCTGCGTATTTTCTTGTGGAGTTTCGGGGCGCTGCTGCTCATTGAGATAGGGATGCATTACTTTGACCTGGCGGCTGTTGTGAAGGGCAACATCCCGTTCATTATTTTGCTGGCGGTGTTGATTGGCCTAATTCCCGAATCTGGGCCGCACCTGGTGTTCGTGACGCTGTTCGCCGGGGGGCTGGTGCCCTTTTCCGTGCTGCTGGCAAGCAGCATTTCGCAGGACGGTCACGCGTCGCTGCCGTTGCTGGCAGAGACCAAGCGCGGCTTTGTAGCGGCAAAGGCCATCAACGCGGTGGTTGCGGCCATCGCTGGTTACGCCCTCTATTACTGCGGGCTTTAGATTCTGTCTTTAATGTTGTAATTGTTGCGGCCGGCCGAGTTGCGGGATATAAGCTCCGCAATGAAACCGGTAAGGAACAGCATTACGCCTATCAGCAGGCACACTATTGCGGCGTAGAAAAGCGGCTGGTCGGCTACCTGACGGAATGGTAGTCCCTGCCCCTGGCGCACCAGTTTGGCCACAATAAGCCATACGGCGCATATTGAACCGACCAGGAACATAAGGGTGCCCACAACTCCGAACAGGTGCATAGGCTTGCGGCCGAACTTCTGCAGGAACCAGATGGTCATAAGGTCCAGGAAGCCGTTCATAAAGCGCTCCATCCCGAATTTGCTGGAACCGTATTTGCGGGTGTGGTGCTGTACCACTTTCTCGCCTATGTTCTCGTAGCCGGCGTTTTTGGCAAGGTAGGGGATAAAGCGGTGCATCTCGCCGTATACCTCGATGCTCTTTACAACATCTTTGCGGTATGCCTTCAGGCCGCAGTTCATATCGTGCAGCTTTATGCCGGTCACTTTGCGGGCTGCCCAGTTGTATATCTTGGAGGGGATGTTCTTGGTGAGGGCGTTGTCGTAGCGCTTCTTTTTCCAGCCGCTGACCAAGTCGCAGCCCTCTTCGCGAATCATCCGCATCATTTCCGGCAGCTCGCGCGGGTCATCCTGCAGGTCGGCGTCCATTGTGGCCACAATGTCGCCTTGGGCGGCATCGAAACCGCAATAGAGGGCGGCGGACTTGCCGTAGTTACGGCGGAAACGGATGCCGTGGATGTCCGGGTTGCTCTCTCTAAGGGCGGTGATTACCTCCCAGGAGGTGTCGGTGCTGCCGTCGTCCACAAAAATTATCTCGTAGCTGCTCACGGCCTCTTTGAGGGCGGCGTCTGTCTGCGCTACCAGCTCCGGCAGCGACTCGGCTTCGTTGTAGAGGGGTACGATTATGGAAAGGTCCATAGGCGGCCGGTTATGCGAGTTCGTCTTCCTGGCTGTCGCCGTCGAACGGGCTCTTGCTCTTGTAAGAAGAGTTGGCGATTGCAGCAACTATCAAACCGAAAAGGAAATCTTTAATGAGTGTAGAGAAAAAGGCGATGCGGGGGTAATGCTCCATCATATTGTCCAGAATGCCCTGCTGGCTGGAGGGGAACATACTCATACTCTGGGCCATAGCCTCGTTCACCTGATCCATCAGGCCCGGGAATATCCACGCGAGTGCAGCGGCGTCGTAAAAGGCGCAGATGAAGGACGAGAACAGCACCACCGCCAGGCCGAAATTGAACGGATTCTGCCCGGTGGCGGCGTGGTATTGCTTCATAAAGGACACCAGCAGCCAGATGGAGGCCGCGGTGCGCACCAGGAACATAAGGATGCTTACAAAGCCGTTGCCGGGGACAAGATAGGTGACGGTGTTGCAGGCTACCGTCACGAGCGCCAGCAGCAGGCCCTTGAGGGCTGCCTGGCTCCACATACTGCCGTTATTTTGTGTACTCATAGTCTTTTTAATATTTATGTATCTGCAAATTTAATAATTATTCTTTTTGTTTTAACTTTGCACGATTATTCGCCAAAAAAGGTAAAACTATAAACTATGATTAAAATTACATTTCCCGACGGTGCTGTAAAAGAGTACGATGCAGGCATAACCGCATATCAAATTGCGGAGAGCATAAGCCCCCGCCTGGCTGCGGACGTTATTGTGGCAACCGTCAACGGGGAGATCTACGATTTGGACCGTCCCATTAACAGCGACGCCGATTTCAAACTGCACAAATGGGAAGACAAGGAGGCCAAAAAGGCCTTCTGGCACTCTTCCAGCCACCTTATGGCAGAGGCTCTGGAGGCCCTTTACCCCGGCATCAAATTCGGCATAGGCCCCGCAATTGACAACGGCTTCTATTACGACGTGGACCTGGGCGACAGGCAGATAAGCGACGAAGACCTGCCCAAGATTGAGGCCAAGATGCTGGAGCTGGCGCGCAGCAAGGAGCGTTTTGTGCGCACCGACGTGGCCAAGGCCGACGCTATGGCCAACTTCAAGGCTAAGGGAGACCAATATAAGTGCGAACTTATAGATGGCTTGGAAGACGGCACCATTTCGTTCTACACCAACGGCAATTTCACCGACTTGTGCCGCGGCCCTCACCTCCGCGACACCTCGATGATCAAGGCAATAAAGCTCCTCAACATAGCCGGTGCATACTGGCGCGGCGACGAGCACAACAAGATGCTTACCCGCATCTACGGCATCACCTTCCCCAAGAAGAGTATGCTGGACGAATATCTGGTGATGCTGGAAGAGGCCAAGAAGCGCGACCACCGCAAGCTGGGCAAGGAGATGGAGCTGTTCACCTTCTCCAACAGGGTGGGCCAGGGCCTGCCTTTGTGGCTCCCCAAAGGTGCCGACCTGCGCGGCCGTCTGCAAGATTTTCTCCAGAAGGTTCAGAAGAAATACGGCTATCTGCCCGTAATCACTCCGCACATAGGCAGTAAAGATCTTTATGTAACTTCCGGTCACTGGGCACACTACGGCGCCGACAGTTTCCGCCCCATCACCACTCCGCAGGAGGGTGAGGAGTATCTGCTCAAACCTATGAACTGCCCCCACCACTGCGAGATTTACCGCAGCAAGCCCCGCTCCTACAGGGACCTGCCGCTGCGTTTCGCGGAATTCGGCACGGTATATCGCTACGAGCAGAGCGGTGAGCTGCACGGCCTTACCCGCGTGCGCGGCTTTACACAAGACGACGCCCACCTCTTCTGCCGTCCGGACCAGATAAAGGAGGAATTCTGCAAGGTCATAGACATTATATTATATGTGTTCAAGACCCTCAAGTTTACCGAATTCACCGCACAGGTTTCGCTGCGCGACCCCAATAACAAAACCAAGTATATAGGCAGCGACGAGAACTGGGCCAAGGCAGAGCAGGCAATTATTGAGGCTGCGGCAGAGAAGAACCTCCCCACCGTTGTGGAATTGGGCGAGGCCGCCTTCTACGGCCCCAAACTGGACTTTATGGTGAAGGACGCCCTGGGCCGCAGCTGGCAGCTGGGCACCATCCAGGTAGACTACAACCTGCCGGAGCGTTTCGAACTGGAATATGTAGACAGCAACAACGGCAAATCCCGCCCGGTAATGATTCACCGCGCGCCGTTCGGCTCGCTGGAGCGCTTTGTGGCCGTGCTGCTGGAGCACACCGGCGGCAAGTTCCCTTTGTGGCTCGCTCCGGACCAAGTTGCCATACTGCCTGTAAGTGAGAAATATAACGATTTTGCAAAAAAAGTTTGCGAATTGTTTAATAATTACGAAATTCGCGCCCTAATCGACGATCGCAACGAGACGATTGGCAAGAAAATACGCGAAAATGAGCTCAAGCACATACCGTTCATTGTCGTGGTGGGAGAGAAAGAAGAGGCCGACGGAACCGTGGCTGTACGCAAGCAGGGAGGCGAAAATCTCGGCGTGATGTCGGTAGAAGACTTTGCAAACTACATAAGCAACGCAGTAAAAGAAGAACTTAATTAGGAGGACACTACTATAGCAAACTCAAACTACAGACCGCCCAAGCCGAAACCGGCTCCGCGGAAACCCCAGCAAGGCCGTCAGACCAGAGATGAAGACGACCACAGGGTAAATGAGCAAATTACTGCGCCGCAAGTGCGACTTGTGGGGGACAATATCCCCGAACAAGGCGTTTATCCCCTCTCCAAGGCCCTGGCAATGGCCGAGGAACTGGAGCTCGACCTGGTCGAGATAGCGCCCACCGCCGCTCCGCCCGTCTGCAAGATAATTGACTATCAAAAGTTCAAATATCAGCAGCGCAAAAAGCAAAAGGAGCAGAAGGCCAACGCCTCGAAGGTAGTCATCAAAGAGATTCGTTTCGGCCCGCAGACCGACGAGCACGACTACAACTTCAAGCTCAAGCACGCGCAGAGTTTTCTGCAGGAGGGGTGCAAGGTAAAGGCATATGTCTTTTTCCGCGGCCGCTCGATACTGTTCTCGGAACAGGGCGAGAAGCTTTTGTTGAGGTTTGCACTGGAGCTCGAGGAGTACGGAAAGGCAGAGCAGATGCCTAAACTTGAGGGCAAGCGTATGATTATGATGATTGCCCCCGTTAAAAAGAAATAGAGTTTTTAAGAACACTTAAATTTTATACACAATGCCTAAAATGAAAACCAATTCCGGTTCAAAGAAGCGTTTTACGCTCACCGGGTCGGGTAAAATCAAGAGAAGACACGCTTATCACAGCCACATTCTCACCAAGAAGACCAAAAAGCAGAAACGTAATCTCGACCACTTCGCCATTGTAGACAAGGTGGACAACAAGAGAATCAAAGAACTGTTGGTCAAGTAACAAACATTTATTAACCGAAAGTTCAGCAAGTAAAGTTCCCGCAACAGGCGGGGCGCTGACTGTCAAAACAAATTAATTATGCCAAGATCGGTAAATTCAGTAGCTTCAAGAGCTCGCCGCAAGAAAGTCTTGAAACAGACCCGCGGTAACTTCCTTTCCAGGAAAAACGTCTGGACGGTTGCTAAGAACACCTATGAGAAAGGTCTCACCTATGCTTATCGCGACCGCAAGAATAAAAAGCGCACTTTCCGCGCATTGTGGATTACCCGTATCAATGCCGCTGCCCGTCAGCATGGTATGACTTACTCCCAGTTTATGGGGGCAATCCACGCTCAGAATGTAGGCATCAACCGCAAGGTTCTGGCCGACCTGGCGATGAATAATCCCCAGGCATTCGAGGCTATCATCAATTCGGTTAAATAAACCGTTTTGACTGTAAAAGACTTCTTCAACAACAAGTGGGTCAAGTTCGCTTTCTGGGGTATCCTGTATTGCCTTTGGGTAATCTGGCTTAAAAGTCCCTGGTGGTTCCTTGGCCTTATTGTTGTTTTTGACTCCTGCGTCACCAGGAAGGTGAACTGGACGTTCTGGAAAAAGAGATACAAAGAAGGGGAGAAGCCCAATCTCATTCTCGACTGGCTGGATGCCATCATCTTTGCCGTGATTGTCGTGACCTTCATCAACATCTTCTTTTTCCAGTCGTTCAAGATACCTTCCTCCTCTATGGAGAACACGTTGATGACAGGGGACTATCTGTTCGTGGACAAAATGCGCTACGGCCCCCGTATCCCGGAGACTCCGCTCACGATTCCTTTCACCCACAACACCTGGTTTAACGGGCGCAAGTCCTATTCCGAGGCGGTCAAGTGGGACTATCGCAGGCTCAAGCCCCTGGGGCGCGGCATCCGCCGCGGCGATTGCGTGGTGTTCAACTTCCCTCACGGGGATTCCGTACTGGCCCGCGTGCCGGCGGAGGATTACTACGCACACGCCCGCATCAACGGTGCCGAGTATTCGCAAAAGATGTTCGGCCCGCTCATTGTCCGCCCCGCAGATAAAGCCGACCACTATGTGAAACGTCTGGTGGGTATGCCCGGCGACACCCTCTCGGTTGAGGGCGGCCTGGTATACATAGACGGCGAGCAGCAGCAGGTCTACGACGGTATCCAGTATACCTACAGGGTTGTTACCAACGGCACTCCCATAAGCAAGCTGGCGCTGGAAAAGCTTGGCGTGGACCGCAGTCAGATCCACTTCGATGCAACCCTGCCGGGATATTACGACCTGCCGCTTACCGCAGCCGCCCACAAGGCTGTGGCCGCGATGAGCAACGTGAAGAGCGCGACCGTCAACCTGGAGAATTATCCCGGAGACTATCTGGACTCCTACAAAATGATTTTCCCCTTTGACGACCGCGGCTACACGCGCGACAACTACGGCCCGATATGGATTCCCGCAAAGGGGGCGACCGTTACCCTCACCAAGGACAACATCGCCTTCTACCGCAGAATCATTTCGGTGTACGAGCACAACAATTTCGAGGAGAAAGAGGGCAAGTTTTTTATAGACGGAAACGAAATCACGGAGTATACCTTCAAACTGGACTACTACTTTATGATGGGCGACAACCGTCACAACTCCCTCGACTCCCGTTATTGGGGCTTCGTTCCGGAGACTCACATAGTTGGCACACCTGCAATAATTTGGCTCTCCAGAGACGCCCAGGGCAAGGTCAGGTGGCGCAGAATCGGCAAGTTTGTGCTGAATTCATAAAAAATTTGGTTTTTTGATTTAAAATCAAGATATTTGCACCCCCAAAAGTCGAAAGAAATAAAAAAATAGTATATTATGTCACGAGTTTGTCAGGTTACTGGTAAGAAGAGGATGATTGGGAACAATGTTTCCCACTCCCGCAGGCGCACAAAACGTGAGTTTGCCCCCAACCTCAAAACCAAGAAATTCTGGTCTGAGGAAGAAGGCAGATTCATTACTCTCAAGGTCTCTTGCAACGGTATGAAGACCATCTACAAGAACGGCCTCGCCGAGACGCTTAAGAAAGCTGAGGCTAAAGGTCTGGTTAAAATCTATTAATTGTTAAGGCTATGGCAGGAAAGAAAGGTAATAGAGTACAGGTGATTCTCGAATGCACCGAGCAGAAGGCCAGCGGTGTTCCGGGTATGTCCCGCTACATCACCACCAAGAACAAAAAGAACACTCCCGACAAGTTGGAGCGCATGAAATACAACCCGTATCTGCGCAAGATGACCCTTCACAAGGAGATTAAGTAGTAACATTTAAATTATTGCAATACTATGGCAAAGAAAGCGGTCGCTACATTCGGCGGTGACAGAAAAGACACCAAGAGCGTTGTAAAATGCATCCGTATGGACAAGAACGGTCGTACCGGTTCCTACATCTTCAAAGAGGAACTCGTACCCACCGACAAGGTAAAGGAATTTTTTGCTAAGACTCAGAACTAATTTTTGAGCCAGGCAATATGTGATACCGATAGAGACGGGGCCCGAGGCTTCGTCTCTATTGTTTATTGAAGCGTATATTATGGCAACATTTCTTTGGGACGATATAGTTTTCGGGCCCATCCACAGCCGTCGCGTGGGGCGTTCGCTGGGCATCAACCTGCTGCCGCTGCGGGCCAAGGTGTGCACCTTCGACTGCGTCTACTGCGAGTGCGGCGGCCTTCGGAAGGATGCCGACAGCCTTGCCCTGCCCACTCTGGAGCAGGTTATGGCGGCCATCGACGGCAAGACAGCAACGTTGGCGGAGCAAGGGCAGGGGATAGACTCAATATCCTTCACAGGCAACGGCGAGCCCACCATCCACCCCGATTTCCCAGCTATAATAGACCATATCCTGGCCGCCAGAGACCGATATTTCCCGCAGGCTGTGGTTAGCGTCTTTACCAACGCCACCCGTCTGGACCGCCCGGAGGTGGTTGCGGCGCTCAAAAAGGTCGATAATCCCATCCTCAAGATAGACTGCGCGCTGGACAATATGGCAGCGGTTATGAACCGGCCTAAGGGTGCCTACAGCGTGGCGCGGGTGGTGGAGAATATGAAGGCTTTCGAGGGCAATTTCGTGCTCCAAACAATGTTGGTGAAGGGCGACGTGGTAGATAACACCACCCCCGAGGCCCTCGCCGCCTGGTACGATGTGGTGCGGCAGTTGCGACCGCGCGAGATTATGCTTTACAGCGTGGCCCGCGATACGCCGGTGGAGGGCATTCTCAAAGTAGATGCGGACTCTCTCCGCGCTGCCGCAGCTCCTCTGCTGGAAGAGGGATTTAATATTCAAATAAACGCTTAAAGCGCCATATTTTTTGTATTTTTACGCGTTTAAATAATACCAATGGGATTCTTTTTCAAGAAACGGAATAAAGACGCGCAGGAGCAGGCGCAGGACAAGGCCGCTCTGGAGGCAGGGCTGGGCAAGACCAAGCAGAGCCTGCTGAGCAAGCTGCAGTATGCCGTGATGGGCAAAAGCGTGGTGGACGACGAGGTGCTGGACTCCATAGAGGAAGCGCTCATAGCTTCCGACGTGGGAGTTGATACCACAGTAAAGATTATCGAGCGGCTCGAAAACCGCGTCAAGAGAGATAAATACCTCAATACCGAAGACCTTAACCGCATCCTCTGCGAGGAGATCGAAGACCTCATTGCCGGCGATGCAGTGGAGCAGGAGCCCTTCGATTTCTCCAAGAAACCATACGTTATAATGGTTGTCGGCGTCAACGGCGTGGGCAAGACCACCACCATCGGCAAACTTGCTGCGCAGCTTCGCGAAGACGGCAAGAAGGTGGTGCTGGGTGCCGCCGATACCTTTCGCGCGGCCGCTGTGGACCAGTTGGTTATATGGGCGCAGCGGGCCGGAGTCGACATTGTCAAGCAGGAGATGGGCAGCGACCCCGCATCCGTGGCCTATGACAGCGTTAAATCGGCTGTGGCCAAGGATGCCGATGTTGTAATTATAGACACCGCCGGCCGCCTCCACAACAAAATAAACCTGATGAACGAGCTCACCAAAATACGCAACGTGATGCGCAAGGTGGTGCCCGACGCCCCGCACGAGGTGCTGCTGGTGATAGACGGCTCCACCGGCCAGAACGGTTTTGTGCAGGCCAAGGAGTTCACCAAGGCCACCGACGTCACGGCGCTGGCAGTCACCAAACTGGACGGCACGGCCAAGGGCGGCGTGGTGATAGGCATCAGCGACCAGTTCCAAATCCCCGTCAAGTTTATCGGGGTGGGAGAAAAGATAGAGGACCTTCGCCTCTTCAACAAGAAGGATTATGTAGAATCATTGTTTAAATAGTATACAAAAATGACTGTTTCGTATAATTGGCTTAAAGATTATCTGAAGTTTGACCTTACCCCAGAAAAAGTGGCCGAGGTGCTTACTTTCACCGGTTTGGAGGTGGAGCACGTGGAAACCGTGGAGCAGATTCCCGGCGGCCTGGCGGGCGTAGTTGTGGCCGAAGTGCTGGAGTGCGTGGAGCATCCCGACAGCGACCATCTGCACATCACCAAGCTCAATATTGGCGAAGCCGAACCGCTGCAGGTTGTTTGCGGCGCCCCCAATGTGGCTGCGGGCCAGAAGGTAATGCTGGCTACCGTCGGCACAAAGCTGGTGGATATCCACGGCGAGGAGCTCAAACTAAAGAAGAGCAAGATTCGCGGCGTGGAGAGCTTCGGTATGATTTGCGCCCAGGACGAGCTGGGTATAGGTGAAGATCACGCCGGCATTATGGTACTGGACCCCTCAGCGGTGCCCGGTACACCCGCCAAAGATTATCTGAACCTTGCGTGCGACACAGTCTATGAGATAGGCCTCACACCCAACCGCATAGACGGCGCCAGCCACATTGGCGTGGCCCGCGACCTGTACGCCTGGTGCAAGTTGAACGGCGTGCCGGTGGAATGGACCCTGCCGCAGCCCACAATTGAACTCAAGGGCGAAGGCAAGGCAATTCCGGTGGAGGTTGTGGCAGCCGACGACGCCCCGCGCTATATCGGCATAACCTTCAAAGATGTTAAGGTCGGCCCGTCGCCCGACTGGCTGCGCGACCGCCTCAACGCCGTTGGCCAGCGCCCCATCAACAACATTGTGGATATCACCAACTTCATACTCAACGAATATTGCCAGCCGCTGCACTGCTTCGACCTCAATGAGATTGAGGGGGGCAAGGTGATTGTGCGCCTGGCAGCAGAAGGGGAAAAGATGGTGACTCTGGACGGAGTGGAGCGCACCCTCACCGCCCGCGACCTGGTGATTGCCAACACCCGCGAGCCTATGTGCATCGCCGGTGTGTTCGGCGGCGAGAAATCGGGTGTGACCGAGGCTACCACCGACGTGTTCCTGGAGATAGCATATTTCAACCCCGTCACCATCCGCAAGACCAGCAAGCGGCTGGGCCTCAAGACCGACGCATCGTTCCGCTACGAGCGCGGCATTGATCCGTCCAACACAATGAACGTGGCCCGCAGGGCGGCGCAGCTCATTTGCGAGCTTTCCGGCGCACACATTGTGGGTGAACCGCAGGAGTTCTGCAAGGGAGAGTTCAAACGTGCCGAGGTAGATTTGGATTACAACCGTATGTTCAGCCTGATGGGCAAGAACATAGGCACATCCACCGTCAAGGATATTCTCGGCTATCTGGATTATAAGATTCTCTCCGAGAATGCGGAGGGCTGCCGCGTGGCCGTGCCAAACTATTATGTGGACGTTACCCGCGAGTGCGACGTCGTGGAGGAGGTGCTGCGCATATACGGCTACAACAACATTGAGCTGCCCGGCGGTATGAAGGCCAGCATCCAACCCACGCCCCATCCCGATCCGGAGGTGGTGCGCAAGGAGGTCAGCGACCTTCTCACGAACCGCGGTTTCTACGAGATTATGAACAACTCGCTCACCAAGAGCGCATATTACGACAAACTTGAGACCTTCCCTGCTGCACACTGCGTGCGTCTGCTCAACCCGCTCAGCTCCGATTTGGACTGTATGCGCCAGAGCTTGATTCCCGCCGCGCTGGAGACCGTCTCATACAATATCAAACATCAGAACTCCGCCCTGCGCCTCTACGAAATCGGCAACGTGTACAGTTACAAAGCCGATGCGGAGGATGCTCTGAGCGCCGCAAACCTGGCAAACTATCACGAAGAGCTGATGCTCTGCCTCACCATAAGCGCCCCCGCCGCCAAGGCTTGGCGCAGTGAGATAGGGGCCGGTTCGTACTTCGAACTAAAGGGCTATTTGGAGCTTCTGGTGCGCCGCTACGGTATGAATCTTTACGATTTCGAAGCCGCTGCAGCACCTGCAGACATCTTTAGCGAAGGCATCGCTTATTCTCTGCAGGGCAAGCCCTTCGCCACCATCGGCACCGTTTCCAAGGCTATGCTCAAGGCGTTCGACATCAAGCAGCCGGTATTCGTGGCCGAAATAAGCTTCAAGACCCTGATGCAGGTAATCAAGCGCAACAAGGTTAAATATCGCGAACTTCCCAAATACCCGGAGGTTAAGCGCGACCTGGCCTTGCTGCTGGAGGAGAATGTTTCGTTTGCAGATATCCGCCGTGCCGCCGTGCAGGCAGAAAAGCAGCTGCTCAAGAGCGTGTCGCTGTTCGACGTCTACCGCGGCAACAAGATTCCGGAAGGCAAAAAGCAGTATGCCCTCAGCTTCGTGCTCCAAAACCCGGAGCAAACCCTCACGGACGATGCAGTGGAGCGCATAATGGACAAACTGCTCAAGACCTTCGAGAGCAAGTTCGGGGCTATTTTAAGGTAATCTTCTTTACCAGTACGGCTGCCAGGAGCAGCAGGAACAGGAAACTGCATATACGGCCGGTCATATCGCCGTATGTGGAGTAGAATGTCTTTGTGTCGTTGAGGTTCACTGTGCCGCGGATGGCTACGGGCACCCACCAGCCGGTGCGCTGCAGAACGTCGCCGCGCTGGTTTATGAAGCCGGAGATGCCGGTGTTGGCCACGTGCACCACGTCGCGCCGCGTCTCTATGGCGCGAAGCTTGGCAAAGCGGAAGTGCTGCCGGTAGCCGGGGGTGTCGCCCCACCAGCCGTCGTTGGTAATCACCGTGGTGAACTGGGCGCCGTAGTTGGCTGTGCGGCGGTAATACTCACCGTAGATAGATTCGTAGCATATCATTGCGCCTACCTTTGTGCCGTCGGCCGCGGTGAGGTTGTTGACGTCTTCGCTCACGCCGTAGCTGTTCATTGAGCCGCCGAAAGCAGCGGCAATCTTGCCCAGGAAGGGGAGATATTTCTGGTAGGGGATAATTTCCACGGCGGGCACCAGCTTTGATTTATGGTAGTAGTTGCGCACGCCGGCGGTGTCTATCATCATAGCGGTGTTGTACGACACATACCATTTGTCGCCAATCGGGGAGGCGTTGAAAGGGGCCAGGGCCTTGGCGCTGAACAGCCGGTAGGTGATGGCGCCCAGCACCATACTGGCATTGGGGTACTCTTTCAAAAGCTTCTGGGTGCCGTCGTATGTCACGTTGGTTTCGGGGGCGTCCAAATTGAACTGGAAAGTGTATGTTTCCGGGGTGATTATATACTTGGTGTTGTCGGTTATCTGGCTGCGTATCAGCTCGAAAAGCTTCTTGTCCTGGACATCCTGGGCCAGGCCGCCGTGCTTCTCGGTGTAGGCGTCTATGTTGGGCTGCACGGCCACCACCTCAACCGGGTTGTCGGTCTCCTTGTAGTTCTTGTAGATTATCAGCGAAAGGACGGTGGGAGCAACAATCAGCAGCACTGTGGTCAGCGCCTTGGCAATGAGCTGCCGCCGCTGCAGCCTGTCGGCCCTTTTGCTCCAACTGCGCCAAGTCTCGTAAAGGAAGATGTTGGTGAGCCAGATCCACAGAGTGCCGCCAAGGAAGCCGGTATATTCGTACCACTGGACCAACTTGGTGCTCGTGGCAAAGGAGTTGCCCAGAATGAGCCAGGGCCAGGAAATTTCTACATTCTGGTAGCCGCGCTCCCAGGCAATCCACATTGCTATGAGCAGCAGGTATGACAGGCTGCGGGAGACATATTTCCGGCTCCAGAGGAAAACCCGGAAGATGAAGTACATCTGCAGGGCGTTCAGGGTGAGGGCGGCGAAGGCACCGGGAACAGATATCCAGTTTATCCAGAATGTAGTGGCTGTGTTGAACAGCAGAAACGCCGCGTAGAGATACCACCCTTTGCGCTTGGAGGGAATCTCTTTATAGAAATCTGCGAAATAGAGCAGGGGAACAAACGCAAAAAGCGCCACCCAGCCGCAGTTTGGCACCAAAAATGGAACGGAAGCGAGTGCTGCGAACAGCAATATGCAAAGCCAGATTTTTCCTTTCATAACATCAAAGGTAGCGAGTTTTGCAAAAATTGTATAATTTCGCAGCGTAAAAATCGGGGATGTTTTGGTTTTGACAGCAATCGATTTCTACAGGTAAGCACGCCGAGAGTCGTGGCCCCTCTCGTAAATCTCAGACCTCACGCCATAACTGGCAACAACAACTATCGTCTCGCTGCGTAATTAGGCCAAGCCTAATTCCTTAATCCGCCCGACAAGGTCGGGCCGACGAGCGTTCCGCCGGATTTTCTGGAAGTTCGGTCCGGAGTTCGGAACGTAGGCAGAACATTTTCCTGCTCGCATCCAGCGCCTCTGTCGGTGCGAAAAGATTTAGAGGCTAAGCTTGCACTAGCCCGCCGCCCGGCGGGTGCCTGCCGACAATCAAAGGGTGGATAAGCGTGTAGAAAGCTTGCGGGGACGTTGATTGGACGGCGGTTCGAGTCCGCCCATCTCCACAAAAATAGCCAGCGGAAGCTGGCTTTTTTTGTGGAGATGCCGATAATTCGTTGTAACTTTGAATGTATGTTTAGAAAAGTATTTGCCGTATTATTCTTTTGCCTGACGTGGGTTATGAGGGCATCTGGGCAGGATGTGTTCGGGACTGAACGCGTGAAGTGGATGGAGATAGCCCGGCAGACGACGCCTGAGCTGAAGGTAACGGAAGTGTATCCTGTGGCGGTGGTGGCGGCGGTCAAGGACGAAACGGCGTTCCAGGGATGGCGGTTTGAGCCTATGGGCGGCTTGGACACACTTTCAGATGCCAATTTCAAGAAGATTAAGAGTATTACCCTCGACTTTGGACGTCACGTGACGGGACATCTGGTGTTCCGGCTCAAGACGTTGGGGGAGGTGATGGACGCTCCGGTGAAACTTAAATTCATTTTCGGTGAGGTCCCGGCAGAGTTGAACGAGCCGTTTGATCCCTGGCGCGGGAGTCTGTCACGGGCGTGGATGCAGGACGAGATACAGACTGTGGAGGTGTCAGATTGCGATGTCCGCCTGCCGCGCAGAGTGGCCTTCAGGTACCTGCGAATTGAACTCCTGGGAGGCAACTACGATTTCGCTCTGGATGGCATCCGTTGCGAAGCGACAACCTCCGCCGGCGATATTAAAACGACTCTGGCTGACAATTGTCCACAGATAATTAATGATATAAACAATGTGAGTCTGGCGACCCTCGCAGAGTGTATGCAGACAGTTTATGAGGACGGCCCAAAGCGTGACCGTCGGCTGTGGATAGGCGACCTTTATCTGGAGTCGCTGGCAGGCCGCTACTCATATCAGAACCACGAACTAACGAAGCACTGTCTATATCTTTTCGCCGCCCTTACCGATAATAACGGCCGCCTGCTGGCGGACCTTTTCGAGCATCCTGAGCCGCATCCGCAATATGGCACTTACTGCCTTACATACAGTCTTTTGTACCCGTCGATACTCTTGGAATACCTGAATGACACGGGCGATATCGATACCGCCCGCGACCTGTGGCCGGTGGCTAAATTTCAGGTGGAGGATGCGCTGTGCCGGCTCAGGACCGACAATACCTTTGACGCCAGCCGCGCCTGGTTGTTCTTTGACCACGCCGTGATGGACACGGAGGTGCCTTTCCAAGGGGCGATGCTGTTCACGCTGAATCAGACAATAGAACTTGCCGATAGAATCGGCTGCGGCAATCAGGTTGAGCAGTGGCGCAACCTCACGGCCAAAATTCGCAAAGGGGTCAGGAAACGCTTCTATGCCGCCAAACAGTCTCTGATGGTAAGTCCGGCCGGCGGCCAGGTCTCCGTCCATGCCCAGGTCTGGGCCATAATCGGCGGCATCCTGACGCCAAAAGAGGGCGCAAAGGCACTGACGGCAGTGCTTTCAAAAGAAGACGCCATCCGTCCCGGCTCGCCCTACGCGATGCACTATCTGTTGGAAGCGATGCTCCGCTGCGGAATGAAGGACAAGGCCCGCGAAACGATGGTGGATTATTGGGGAGGAATGGTACGCAAAGGCGCCGATACCTTCTGGGAAGTTTACGACCCTTCAGACGACTATCGAGCCCCGTACAGTTTCCATCCGCTGAACAGTTACTGTCACGCCTGGAGTTGTACTCCGACGTACTTCATCTACAAATATCCGGAAGTATTCCAGAAGTAGTCAGTGGCTACTTGCAGAGCATAATGTCCAGGATCATCCGGTCGGTGGCTTTCATTCCGATGCTGCCGATGGCCCCAAGGTTGCGGATAGTTCGTTCTACATCGTCTTCTATGATGCCGTCGGTAGATCCGATGCAGGTGCCGCGCAGGGCCAGCACTGCGCTCTGGATGGCGCAGGAAACGCCGGAGGCGACTTTCATTGCGCAGCCGACCTTGGCGCCGTCGCACACCATTCCGGTGATGTTGCCGGCCATATTCTGGATTGCGGCGCAGACCTCTTTCAGACCGCCGCCTTCCAAATAGACTATGCCGCAGGCGCTGCCGGTGGAGGCCACCACGCAGCCGCACAGGGCGGAGAGTTTACCCAGGAAGCTCTTTATGTGAATTGCCACCAAATTGCTAAGAATCAGCGCCCTGGCAAGGCGTTCATCGTCCACTTTGTATTTGATGGCGTAGGCAATTACGGGCATACTTACGGTGATGCCCTGGTTGCCGCTGCCGCTGTTGGACATTGCCGGCAGGGTGCTGCCCGCCATACGGGCGTCGGATGCCGCGGCGGTCATTCCCATCGCAAAGCTCAGCAGGTCGTCGCCGAACACTTCTTTCTGGTTTTCGCGGATGGCCTTGCCGACACGAAGGCCGTAGTCCTTTTCAAGTCCTTCGCGGGCAAGGGCCAGATTCAGGGTGCGGTCTTCCAGAATAAACTCGATATCCTTGAAGTTTGCGGTGCAGGCGAAGTTGTATATCTCTTTGACTGTCAGGCCGAAATCCTTTCCGCTCGACTCGACGCTGGCCGCGCCTGATTCGGAACTCATAAGGATGCGGTCGGCAAAACTAGTCTCCACTATGCGGTCGTGGTCGTCTTCAATTACCGCATAGGCGTGCGGGTCGACCTCGGCGCTGGCCTGAGCGCAGCCCTCCAGGGTGACGGTGGCTTTGACATAGAGAAGACGGTCGGTATCGGAGACGGAAATGTGCACCGATTGGCTATCCACCAGGCTTTTTGCCCTGGCGATGCCGGCATCGTCAAGATTCTTGAGAACCTCCAGCCCCAGCGAAGAATCGCCGCACACGGCACCAAGGGCGGCGGCCACGTGAAGTCCTATCATCCCGGTGCCCGGGATGCCGACTCCCATACCGTTCTTTAGAATGTTGCCGCTGACCTCTACGTCAATCTTCAGGTCCGCCGTCTTTCGCCAGCAGTCGCTACAGACGCAGTTTTCCGAAATAATCTCCACCGCTTTTGCGGCGGCAAGCGCCACTGCAATGGGCTCGGTGCACCCAAGTGCGGGCTTCACCTCGCGGTGTATCAAATCAATTATTTCCTGCTGGCGCGGTGTCATTGCTCCAAGACTTATGTGATTTTTCTCAAAGATATGCATTTATTTGACATAGCACGTTTTTTGTATTAAATTCGTCTATGATTTCTAATTAAAACTAACGTATTATGAAGAAATTTTTTGTTGTATTGATGCTGCTCGTTTGCAGTTCATCGCTCTTTGCCCAAGACGTGGACAAATATGGTATCCCCATTGACAGTTTTAACGTCCAGGTAGCTGACGCATATGTCCCCACCGCTTTCACGGGTGTGGGCACCGCCCTGGGGCTTGCGATTGGCGTCGGTCTGGCTGCAATACTTACCGGTGGTAATGTAGATGTAGAGGCTCCGCAATTCAAGGGATGGATTCCGTATATCTCCGTAGGATACGATCATCATTTTGCCGACACCAGATGGACATTGGGTCCGGAATTGGGTTACTGGCACTACGGTTTGGTGTCGGACGACAGCTATGAGCACATTCATTTCCCCACACTGGTCGCCGCAGGCAAGTTTTTCTATAAACCGGCCGGCATATGCAAGTTGTACGGTGGCGTGAATCTCGGCGTCGGTTCGGTGCTCACCAATACGGTAAAATATGGCACGCCCAAGACAAAGGCGTCGGACGAAGGCGATACGGTGGGCAGCAGCGAAGGCTCCGATACTTCTTCATCTTCGTCGCCTTCCATCTTCCCCGTGGTTCAACTTACCCCCATCGGTATGCGTCTGGGCAGCGAGAAGGTGGCCTTTACCGCAGAACTCGGCGTCGGCTACAAGGGCTTCTTGCAGCTGGGCGTCAACTTGGCTCTCTAAATGAAAAAAACTCTTCTCTTCGCCCTCGCGCTGCTGTTTATTGTTGATCTGGCGGGCGCAAAGCCCAAAGATGCCGGTCTCAAAAAGGTGACGCCGGTCAATTTCTCCAAAGTCCATATAAGCGATGCCTTTTGGTCGCCGCGGCTGGACCGTCACAAGAGCGCGACGCTACCCGTATGCATAGACCAGATAGAGAACCAGACCGGACGCATCCGCAATTTCGAAAATGCGGCGAAGGGGCAGGGAGAGCACTCAGGCATCTATTTTGACGATTCGGATGTTTACAAGGCGCTGGAGGGAATGGCCTATTCGCTCCAGAACAACCCCGACCCCGAACTGGAGGCCAAGTGCGATGAGTGGATAGACAAATTCGCGGCGGCGCAGCAGCCTGACGGCTACCTGAACACCTATTACACCCTCACCGGCCTGGAGAATCGCTGGAGCGATATGGGGATGCACGAGATGTACTGTGCCGGCCATATGACCGAGGCGGCGGTGGCATATTTCCACGCTACCGGCAAGCGCAAACTGCTGGACGTAGCCATCCGTATGGCGGACCACATGATGACCGTTTTCGGTCCCGGCAAGCGCGACTGGGTCCCCGGGCACGAAGAGATTGAGCTGGCGCTGGTCAAACTCTACGAAGTGACCGGCGAAAAGAAATATCTGGACTTTGCCGAATGGCTCATTGACGAGCGCGGCCACGGCCACGGCACCTGGGTCAAGTGGCGTCAGGAATCCTATTACCAAGACGACAAGCCCGTGCGCGAGATGACCGACATAGCCGGTCACGCTGTGCGGGCTATGTATCTTTACTGCGGTATGGCCGATGTTGCGGCATACACCGGCGACAAAGGCTATATGACCGCCCTGGACAGTCTTTGGGACGATGTCGTGCTGCGCAATATGTACGTTACCGGCGGCATCGGGCAAAGCTCCCGCAACGAGGGCTTCACGCAAGATTACAGCCTCCCCAATATGTCCGCCTACTGCGAAACCTGCGCATCTGTGGGTATGGTGCTCTGGAACTGGCGTATGAATCAGTTCAAAGGTGACGGAAAGTATATAGACATACTGGAGCGTTCGCTCTACAACGGCGCCCTGGCGGGCATTTCGCTCTCCGGCGACCGGTTCTTCTATGTGAATCCGCTGGAGTCGCTGGGTACCCATCACCGCCAGGCGTGGTATGGCTGCGCCTGCTGCCCGAGCCAGATTTGCCGGTTCCTCCCCTCCATCGGCAACTATATTTACGGCACTTCGCCCAAGGCACTGTGGGTAAATCTGTTCATAGGCAACCAGGCCGAAGTGGAGCTTGCCGGCCGAAAGGTGACGGTGAAGCAGGAGACCGCCTATCCTTGGGCAGGGGCAGTGAGAGTTTCGCTCGATATGAAAAGGTCTGTCCGCGGGCAGGTGCGCGTCCGCATCCCCGGCTGGTGCAAGAGCTACTCCCTGGCCGTAAACGGCAAGGTGGTGGAAGCTCCGGTAGAGGAGGGATACGCCGTTATATCCCGTCGTTGGCGCAAGGGCGATTCCATCTCTCTGAATATGGATATGCCGGCGACGCTGGTGGCCGCCGACC
>JAFZYD010000095.1 GCA_017616475.1 Bacteroidales bacterium | reverse complement strand
GTCGGCGCGCGGCACACCCGCATACAGCAGCGGCAGGGCCACGTTTTCCAGCGCGGTGCGGCGCGGCATAAGCGCGAACGATTGGAACACGAATCCGATGCGGCGGCTGCGCACAGCGGCCAGGGCATCGTCCGAAAGGTGGCTGACATCCTCCCCGCACAGGTAATATTTGCCGGCGCCGGGGGTGTCGAGGCATCCCAAAATGTTCATCAGGGTAGATTTGCCGCTGCCGGAGGGGCCCATTATGGCCACGTACTCGCCGCGCTCTATTGTAAGGCTCACGCCGTCCAGCGCCCTGACCTCCACCTGACCTATGCGGTAGGTCTTGCAAATGGCTTCGATTCTGATTATGTCTTCCATATGTGCATTATTATTTGGCACATCGGACACCCTTCCTGCGCCAAAGATAGTCCGATAATCCATACAAATTGAAGGAAAATGCTTAAATTTGCTAATTACAAAAACGTACAAGATGGCATATAGGGTTATAGAGCAGTATGACGCACAAATTACCGAAGATCTCAAAAAACATTATTTGGAAATTTTGAGGCTTTTGGGTGAAGATCCCTCCCGCGAAGGGCTGTTGAAGACCCCGGAACGGGTGGCCAAGGCTATGCAGTTCTTCACCAAAGGGTATGCAGAAAGCGGTGAGGAGATACTGCGCCAGGCTATGTTCAAAGAAGAGTACCAGCAGATGGTGCTGGTCAAGGATATAGAGCTCTACTCTATGTGCGAACACCATATGCTGCCGTTCTACGGAAAGGCCCACGTGGCCTACATCCCCAACGGCTACATTACCGGTTTGAGCAAGATTCCCCGCGTGGTGGAGACCTTCGCCCGCCGCCTGCAGGTGCAGGAGCGCCTAACGGTGCAGATTCGCGACTGCATCCAGAACACCCTCAACCCGCTGGGCGTGGCGGTGGTGATAGAGGCGGCCCATATGTGTATGCAGATGCGGGGCGTGGAAAAGCAGCACAGCGTGACCACCACATCCGCCTTTACAGGCGTCTTTCTCAAAGACATGCGTACCCGCAGCGAATTTTTGCGCCTGATTGGCCTTGAAAACAAATAAAACAGAACACCTATGAAAATCATTATTGCAGGTGCCGGTGAAGTCGGCTGCCACCTCGCCAAACTGCTGGGTGAGGACAACCACGACATCACAATAATAGACAACAGCGCGGAGCGCCTGGTAAAGGCGGGCGAAGTTGCCGACATAATAACAGTTTGCGGCAACCCCACTTCCATAAAGGTGCTGCAGGAGGCCAAGATAGACAAGGCAGATTTGTTTGTGGCGGTGTTCCCCGACAAGGACCAGAACGTGAACATTGTGTCCGCTATGCTGGCCAAGGAGCTGGGGGCCAAAAAGGTTACGGCCCGCATCAACAACTCCGAATATCTGTCCTACGAAAACAAGACCTTCTTCACACAGTTGGGCATAGATTTGCTGTTCTACCCGGAGCGGATGGCTGCCTACGAAATTGCCGACATAGTGCGCGAATCGGGTATGACGGAATTCGTGCAGTTCGGCCACGGCAAGTTGCAGCTTATAGAGATAAAGTTGGACGAAGAATCTCCCCTTATTGGGCGTGAAATATCCGATTTCGTATATCCCATCGAGAACCTGCCGTTCCGCATTGTGGCCATCTCCCGCGGCGACGGCACCCTCATACCCAAGCGCGACTCAAAGATGCGCCTGGGCGACCTGGTGTATATGATGGCGCTGCGCGACACTGTGAACGACGCCCTGCGTGAGGCGGGCAAGCGGGAGCGCATTGTAAAGGAAGTAGTTATACTGGGCGGCGGCCCTATGGGCGAGATGCTGGCTGCCAAATTGGAAAAGACGGTGCCCAACATCAAGATTATAGAGAAGGACCGCGCCCGCTGCGAGGAGCTATCGCGACTGCTGGAAAAGACAATGATAATAAACGGCGACTGGCGCAACACCGACTGGCTCTACGAGGAGGAAATACAGCGTTGCGATGTGTTCGCGGCCGTTACGGACGATACCGAATCCAACATTATGACCTGCGCGGCGGCCAAGAAAATGGGCGTGCCCAAAACTATCGCCGAGGTCGAAAATATAGAGTACATAAAGTTGGCGGAAGGTATGGGCGTGGATGCGGTAATCAACAAAAAGATACTCTCCGCCAGCCGCATATTCCGCTTTACCCTCACCGACAAGATACGTTCCATCAAATATTTGAGCGAAAGCGACGCGGTGGCGCTGGAATACATTGTACATCCAGGCAGCCCCGTTACCAAGGGGAAGATAAAAGACCTCCCCATCCCGGCCGACGCCATTATAGGCGGAGTGTTCCGCGGCAACGAGTCGTTTATTGCCTATGGAGATACGCAGATTTCCCCGTACGACCACGTAGTGGTATTCACGCTGCCTTCGTCGCTAAAGGAGATAGACAAGCTCTTTATGTAGCCGGCGGCGGCCCTACGACCCAATCCATATATTCTTGAATGGTCACTCCCAGCAGCTGTTTGAGCTGCCGGTTGAGTTGCCGCGGGTCGGAGAAACCGCACCTTTCCGATATTTCCGGGCTCGAGAGCCCCCTGAACTCCCTGGCGTGCTCGATGAAGTATGCCAACCGGAACCGGCACACATAATCTTGAAACCCGAGATCCAAACTGCGCAGAGTTTCCCATACGTAGGTCCGGTTGGTGCATATTTCTTTTGACAGGTCGGTGCATTTCAGGCCGGAGTCCAGATACAGTTTCTCCTTGAGCAGCTTTTTGGCCGCCGAATACAATATCTGCGCCTTCTTATCCTTGGAGAGGGGGCGTTTTCTCCTCCTGAACAGCATCCTATTGCTTGTTTGTCAGCTTTTTGCAGAATTCCCCCGGAGTGGCGCCGGCAAAGCGCGAGAAGGACGATGTAAAGGTGCTTATGGAATTGAAGCCCGACGCCTTGCGCAGCTGGTCCATTGTCATTGTGTTGTCTTTCTCGAACAGTTCTACCGCCTCCTTGACGCGGTACGAATTGAGCACCTGCCGGAAATTGTCGTCGTAATAGTCGTTTATCATTTTAGAGAGGGAAGATTTGTTGGTTCCGAGAATCCCGGCTATGGCTTCGATGGTGATATTGTAGTCCAGATAGGGCTTCTGCTCCGTCATCAATGCCTCGAAACGGCTCCTGAGGTCGTCCGTCTTCTTTTCGGGCACGTTGTAAACGGCAGCATCTTCTTCCAGTACGGCGGGTTGAGATTCCGCTTCGGCCTCTTCCGGCACCGGATACTTGAAAGTTGTGGCGGTTTTAGCCCGGTGACGGCTGGTGAGGGCTCCCAACAGCCAGACTGTGGTGGTCAGCGACAACGCCAGAATTACCAACAGGACGACAAAGTAAATTTTCATAATAAGGTGATTTTAGTAAAATGGTTAGAAAAAGCACCCGGCTGTCCAATGCTAAAATAGGGAGTATGTTCAAAAACAACAATGCCCCGGAGGGCGTCTCCGGAGCATTATTTCTGTTTTTAAAAACGTAATCAAGAATCAAGATTTTTTCATAGGCTCAAAACCTTTGCCGTAGACCTCCGAGACGTTGCCTATCGACACAAAAGCGTCCGGATCGACATCTTTGATAAGTTTGAGAATTTTGTTGGTTTCTGTACGTTTTACTATTACGACAACCAGCTTTCCGACGTGTTTGGAATATCCGCCTTCGCTGTCAAGCAGGGTTACGCCGCGGTGAATCTCGTTGCAGATGCGGTCGGTGAGAGTTTCGTAGGCCTCCGAAAAGATGAACAACTGCACCGACTGGCGCCGTCCGTTGAGCACCATATCCAGAGTGTAGTTCATAACGCCGGTGAGCACGTAGCCATACAGCAGAATCAGCAGTTTGTCACTGAGCGACGCCCCGTTGGGAATGAGCATGGACGACGCTATTATAATCAGGTCCAGCACCAGAATCACCGTGCCGGGCGAAATGCGGTAGTACTTGTTCAGAATCAGGCCTATGATGTCGGTGCCGCCGGTGCTCCCGCCCTGGGTAAAGGTAAGAGCAATGCCAAAGCCCACCATCGCTCCGGCAAATATGACGCACATAAGCTTGCCGTTTTCCGCAGCGAAGTTCTGGATGAAATCGGTGGGTATAACCTCCGGGAGAAACCGCAGGAACAGCGAAGTGACCACCATAGCGTAGATGGTTTTGGCGCCGAAGCCGGCCCCAAGCACCTTCATCGCTATCAATATCAATATGGCATTGATAATGAAATAGGAATAGGCTACATTGAAGCCGGTGCTGTACTGGATGATGGAGCTAAGGCCGGTGATGCCGCCGCCCACCAGATTGTTGGGGAGCAGGAATACCGCCCATGCCAAAGTGTAGAGCAACAGCCCCAGGGTGATGAGTACATATTCCTTGACGCCCCGCAGGATCTTTGTAGCGTTGGGTTTACTGGCCATCTTCTAGCAGACTACGTTTATTATTTTGCCGGGCACCACGATGACCTTGCGTATCTGGCCGCTTACCAGATATTTGGGGGTGCGTTCGTCGGCACGCACTGCGCTCTCCACCTCGGCTGCGGGCATATCCTTGGGCAGTTCAAGTTTGAAGCGCAACTTGCCGTTGAACGACACGGGGTATTCCATAGTGTTCTCTACGGTGTATTCTTCGTGATATTCCGGGAAGCGGGCAAAGCTGATGCTCTCCTTATGGCCCATCAGGCTCCACAGCTCTTCTGCAATGTGGGGTGCGAAGGGGGAGAGGAGAATGGCCAGCGGCTCCAGAACCGCGCGCTTGTTGCATTTGAGGTCGGTGAGTTCGCCCACCGCAATCATAAATGCGCTCACGGAGGTGTTGTAAGAGAAGTTCTCTATATCGGACTGAACTTTGCCTATCAGGCGGTGCAATGACTTTAGTTCTGCCGGGGTGGGTTCACCATCGGTAACCAGGCAGCCATTTTCGCCGCAGAACAGCCTCCAGAACTTGCGCAGGAAGCGGTGTACGCCGTCAATGCCCTTGGTGTCCCAGGGCTTGCTCTGCTCTATGGGGCCCAGGAACATCTCGTACAGGCGCAGGGTGTCGGCGCCGTAGTTCTCGCAAATCTGGTCCGGGTTAACCACGTTGAACATAGATTTGCTCATCTTTTCCACCGCCCAGCCGCAGATGTATTCGCCGTTCTCCAGTATGAATTCGGCGTCGGCATAGTCCGGGCGCCAGGCCTTGAAGGCCCCGGTGTCCAGGCGGTCGTTCTTGACCAGGCTGATGTCCACGTGAATCTCGGTGGTTTCGTACTGGTCTTTGAGACCGAGCGATACAAAGGTGTTGGTGCCGTTGATTCTGTACACGAAATTGGAGCGGCCCTGAATCATACCCTGGTTTATGAGCTTCTTGAACGGCTCCTTCTCGCACACGTATCCGGTGTCGTAGAGGAATTTGTTCCAGAAGCGGGAGTATATGAGGTGGCCGGTGGCGTGCTCCGTGCCGCCCACGTACAGGTCGACATCGCGCCAATACTCGTCCGCCTCGCGGCTCACCAGCGCGTTGTTGTTGCGCGGATCCATATAGCGCAGGTAGTATGCGCTGCTGCCGGCAAAGCCCGGCATAGTGCTCTTCTCCAGCGGGTAGCCCTTGTAGGTCCAGTCCTTGGCGCGCGCCAGCGGCGGTTCGCCGGTTTCGGTGGGGAGATATTTATCTATCTGGGGGAGCAGCAGCGGCAGGTCTTCTTCCGGAACGGGCGTGGCGATGCCGTCCTTGTAATAGATGGGGAACGGTTCGCCCCAATATCTCTGGCGGGAGAAGATGGCGTCGCGCAGGCGGTAGTTTATTTTGCGGTGGCCGATGCCCTGCGCCTCTACATAGTCGATGGCGGCCGGAATGGCTTCTTTTACCGTCATTCCGTTAAGGAAACCGGAGTTGCACATAATGCCCTCCTTGGCGTCGAAGCTCTCCTGCGAAACGTCGCACCCTTCGATGAGCGGGATTATAGGGAGGTTGAACTGCTTGGCGAAGGCGTAGTCGCGGCTATCGTGCGCCGGTACAGCCATAATGGCGCCGGTGCCGTAGCCGGCCAGTACATATTCCGAAATCCATACCGGGACGTTGTCGCCGGTGAGGGGGTTGCGGGCGTAGGAGCCGGAGAACACGCCGGTCACCTTGCGGGTTTCGGCAATGCGCTCGCGCTCGGTTTTCTTGCGGACCTCCGCCTTGTATGCCTCTACGGCCTCTTTCTGGGCCGGAGTGGTGAGTATGTCGACCCACTCGCTTTCGGGGGCGAGCACCATAAAGGTGACGCCGAATATTGTGTCGGCGCGGGTGGTGAATATGGTCATATCATATTCCCGGCTGCCGTTGTTCACCTTGAACACCATTTCGGCACCCTGGCTGCGGCCAATCCAGTTGCGCTGCATCTCCTTGAGGGAGTCGGTCCAGTCCAGATTGTCCAAATCGTCCAGCAGGCGGCCGGCGTAGGCCGACACGCGCAGCTGCCACTGCTTCATTTTGCGCTGCTCCACGGGGAAGCCGCCGCGAATCGAGAGCCCTTCCTTTACCTCGTCGTTGGCCAGCACGGTGCCCAGCTGAGCGCACCAGTTAACGCTGGTTTCTCCTTGATATGCAATGCGATACTGCATCAGAATGTCCTGCTGCTGTTTTTCGCTCATCGCCTTCCACCCGGCTGCGGTGAAAGGCTCAACGGCGCCGCAGGCCGCATCTACGGCGGCGCTGCCGCCCTGCTCGAACTTGGCAACCAGATTCTCTATGGGGAGCGCCTTGCCGGCGGTGTTGTCGTAGTAGTGGCCGAACATCTTGAGGAACGCCCACTGGGTCCACTTGTAGTAATCGGGGTCGCAGGTGCGCACTTCGCGGTCCCAGTCAAAGGAGAAGCCAATCTTGTCCATCTGGCTGCGGTAGCGCGCAATGTTGGTCTCGGTGGTCTTGGCAGGGTGCTGGCCTGTCTGGATGGCATACTGCTCTGCCGGCAGGCCAAAGGAGTCGTAGCCCATCGGGTGCAGCACGTTGAAGCCCTGCAGCCTCTTGTAGCGGCTGTAGATGTCGCTGGCAATGTAACCCAGCGGGTGACCTACGTGGAGCCCCGCACCGCTCGGGTAGGGGAACATATCCAGTACGTAATACTTTGGTTTGGAGGGATCTGCCTCAACCTTGAAGGTTTTGTTGTCGGCCCAATACTGTTGCCACTTCTTCTCGATGTCTACGAAATTGTAATCCATTTGCGACTTTCATTTGTTTAAGCCGCAAATATAAAGAAATTACCTCTTTTTGAGACGGTATTCCACCGGAATGACAACTTTTACCCGTACTTTTTTACCGTCTATCACACCGGGTTTCCATTTGGGCGATGCCGACACGACCTTGAGAGCCTCTGCGTCCAGCGATTCGCTGACCCCTTTCTCTATGGTTACGTTGGACACGTTGCCGTCGGCCTCTATAATGAACGACACCATAACCTTGCCCGCAATGCCGGCTGCAACGGCATCCTGAGGATATTTAAGATACTTATACACCCAGTCGTCCAGAAAACTCTGCACCCCTTTGCGGAAGAAGTGCGGCTCGGTGTCGCAGTCGTGAATGGAGTAAATCTTGTCCGGTTCGCCGCCGTCGGAGTCCTGCACGGAAAGACTTTCGCGGTTTGCCAGAGTCTTTACAAAAGCTGCGATATAAACCGTTTCGGCGGCGAGGTTATTGTATGAAATCAAATCGGGAGTGTCCCGCAGAGTGCGGTATTCCCGGCTGACGCCGGTGGAAAAGGTTAGATTGGCAATTTCCGCCTGCTTGAAGGTCAAATTGTCGGAGGGGAATACAAAGCCGTTGTGCAGGGCGGGCTGCGCGGTTATGGATTCGTTCTGCCGCACGTCGCTCATAAGGCTGTTTAAAAACTGATGCGGCATCGCGGTGTATACTTCGAACGGATTGTCCGCCCCCCCGCGCCCCAGCATATCCAAGTTTATCATCATCTTGACGCTGCCGATATAGCTGAAGCCCCCGGCGAGTGCAAAATACCGGCTGCCGGAGAACTCCTCCTCGCCGGCTCCGAAGGCCACGAACAGTACGCTGCGTAGCGTCGCTTCCGGGCTGCCGTGCAAAATGCGGGCGGTCTCCAACAGCGCCGCAGCGCCGGAGGCGTTGGCGTCTGCTCCGGGGTAGATGCGCTCCTGCAACTCTCCGTCCACGTTCACCGTGTAGGAGCCCAGGTGGTCCATATGCGCCCCCACCACAATATATTCTTCTTTGAGGGCAGGGTCGCTGCCGGGCAATATGCCCACAATGTTGCGGGAGGCAATTGTGTCGCCAGCCGCGGTTATAATGGTGAAAGTGTCGCCGTCGGGGCCGGTGAGCATAACCACTCCTGCATCTTCCAGTTCTTTATAAATATAATCGGCGGCCATTTTTTCCCCTTCGCTGCCAGCCTTGCGCCCGGCAAGGGCGGGGGAGCTGAGGTGGTTCACGTGGCGGCGCAGGCTGGCCTCCAGGCCGTCGGCCGCAGCGGCGGCGGACAGGGTGCAAAGCACCAGCACGGTTGCAATAGTTCGCGCAAGTTTCATATTGGTTGCCGTCTGCGTCAAAGATGGTGCCAGAAACCTCTAACAGAAGGGGGCCTTTACCACTTGTGCCTTGAGAAGCCGGTCGCGTACGTTTATAAAGATTTCGCTGCCGGCTTTGTAGAGCGGTGCGTCAACATAGCCCAGGCCGATGGCCTTTTTGGCGGTGGGGCCCATTGTGCCGCTGGTCACGTGGCCTATAACCGCGCCGGAAGCGTCGCAAATGGGGTAGCCGTGGCGGGCGATGCCCTTGTCCACAAGTTCGAACGCTGCCAGACGGCGCTTGAGCCCTTCTTCCTTCTGCTTCAGCAGATAGTCGCGGTCTACAAAATCCCCCTTGGTGTCGTTGAATTTGGTTATCCAGCCAAGGCCCGCCTCCAGCGGGGAGGTGGTATCGTCCATATCGTTGCCGTACAGCAGGTAGCCCTTCTCCAGGCGCAGCGTGTCGCGGGCGCCCAGGCCCACCGGTACGATGCCGTAGGGCTCTCCCGCCTCAAAAATAGCATCCCAAAGCTTGTCGCCGTCGGCGTTTGCTGCGTAAACTTCGCAACCGCCGCTGCCGGTGTAGCCGGTGGTGGCCAGAATCACGTTTTCCACGCCGGCCACTGTGAGCTGCTTGAAGGTGTAGTTGGGCATCGACATAATGTCTTCGTCGCAGAGTTTCTGCATTATCTCCATCGCCTTGGGACCCTGGATTGCCAGTTGGCAGGTGTCGTCGCTCGCGTTCACCAAATCTGCGCCGACCTTCATATTGAACTTGCCCGCAAAGGAGCAGATGTGATTCCAGTCCTTATCGATGTTGGCGGCGTTCACTGCCAGCAGATATTTCTGGTCGCTGAAACAGTACACTATGAGGTCGTCTACAATGCCGCCGCGGCCGTTGGGCAGGCAGGTATACTGCGCCCGCCCTGGGTAGAGGGCCGATACATCGTTGGTTGTGGTATATTGCAGCAGGGCTGTGGCGTTGGGCCCGAAAACCCAAATCTCGCCCATATGCGAAACATCAAACACGCCTGCGCCTTCGCGCACAGCGTTGTGCTCTTTTGAAATACCGGTGTACTCAATAGGCATATTGAATCCTGCGAACGGGGCCATTTTGGCGCCGAGCGCAATGTGTCTGCGGGTAAAAACTGTTTCTTTCACGGCTATTCTAAATGCATTTTTTTGGCTGTATTGTATATCCAGATATCTTCCGGTTTCTTTTTGTCGCTGTAGAAATCCAGCATTTTGCGGTAGGACTCTTCGTAGGTGCTGCCGTGGCAAATCATCACCGCGGTGAACCCGTTCTTCATCTTTACCAGATGGACCTCGGCGCCAGAGGCGGAGAGGCTGTTGTAATAATATTGGGCGTTGTCCTCGTTTTTGAAGCTGCCCAGCACCACGTAATACCCTTCTGCAAGGCCGGCTGGGGCCTCTTCATTTTCCTGTGGCTCCTCAACCGCCGGTTGAACCGCCGGTTCGCTTTCGGGCGGCATTTCTGCAGGTTCGACTGCGGCATCAACCGAGTCGGGCAGGGCGTCCATCTCCACCGCCAGAGAATCTCCGGTGTGCTGCATCTGCTGCCGTTGCGCGCGCAGTGCGGCAATATCTTTGGAAGTAGGTTTGCCAAGCGCGGTGCGGATTGCGTCACAGCCCGAAAGACAGGCGATGCAGACCAGCGCAATGGCTATGAGGCGGGCGACTTTCATAAAAACGAAGATAGACATTATTAGACTAATGACAAAAATTAAGTATATTTGTGTGATATGAAGAGACTCTTTGCTCTGTTGATGCTGCTTTCTGCAGTGCCTGTGATGGGAGGCGCGTTCGAGCCCGACACATTGCGCCTCAATTTTCTGGGCGACGTGATGGCGCACTACCGCCAGTTGCGGCACGCCCGCATCCCCGGCGCAGACACCACCAAGGCCTCTTCTTACGATTTCAGCACCTATTTCAAAGGGATACAGAACCGGCTGGATTCGGCCGATATAAACGTGGCCAATATGGAGTTCCCGGTCGGGGTGATTCCCTACAGCGGCTTCCCGCTTTTTTCCGCGCCCAAGTCGGAACCGGAGGAGGCGATACGCTGCGGCATAGACGTGTTCCTGGCGGCCAACAACCACATCTGCGACAAAGGGCGCCGCGGGCTGGACAGCACTGTCGCCATATACTCTTCTATGCCCGTCCATTACACCGGCATCTGGCGCGACACCACCGAAGAGCGGCTTAACAATCCGCTGATAGTCACCGAGAAAGGTTTCCGCATAGCGTTCATCAATTTCACCTACGGCCTCAACGGCTTTTCCGTTCCGCCGCCGTACGTTGTGGGGCAGATGGATTCGCTGCAGATAAAGTCCGCCATACAGCGGGCGCGCGACCGTCAGGCCGATTTTATCATCGCCCTGCCGCACTGGGGGTTGGAATATCATCTGGATTACAGTCCGGAGCAGAAAAAGTGGCGCAACAACCTCTACCGCTGGGGCGTGGATATGATTGTGGGCACACACCCGCACGTGCCGCAGGCGGTGGAATATGTAGACGGCCGCATAACCGCCTATTCCTTAGGTAATTATATATCCAATATGAGCATCGCCTACGGGCAGGTGGGCATCCTTCTGGGGGTGACTCTGGTGCGCAGGACCGACGGCTCCATAGAGACCCTGCCCCCGGAAGTGACCTATCTTTGGACCGGCAAGGGAGGCTATTTGGAGCAGAACTACACCGTGGTGCCCATAGAGGAGTATCTGGACAGGCCCGAAGCCTTTCTGCAGCGCAGCCAGTACGACAAAATGGTGCGCGAATACACAGCAATAAAACGTAAATTCCTACAATATTGAACAAGACAATCACTCTCACCGACATTGACCCGATAGAGATTTGGGGTGTCAACAACCGTTTATTCGACCAGTTTGCGGGGTACTTCCCCCACATCAAAGCCACCGCCCGCGGCAACGAAATTATTTTGGTGGGCCCGGACGACCAAATCGCCCTGTTCGAGGAGAAACTCTCCCGGATGATCAAGAAAAAGATGACCAAGATGAACCTGAACAGCTACGACGTGGAGTCGCTGTTCGAGGGCGAGGCCCGCAGCCCGGAGGTGGGCAGGGTGGAGATGGCTCCCGACACAGATTACATTATCGTGTACGGCTCGGACGGCAAGTGCGTAAAAGCCCGCACCCCCAATCAGAAACGGCTGGTGAAGGAGTATTACGACAACGATTTGATATTCGCGCTGGGCCCCGCCGGCACCGGCAAGACCTACACCGCCATTGCGCTGGCCGTGCGTGCCCTCAAGAATCGCGAGGTGAAGCGGCTCATTCTGACCCGTCCTGCAGTGGAGGCGGGCGAGCGGCTGGGCTTTTTGCCGGGCGACCTCAAGGATAAGCTGGACCCGTATCTGCAGCCCCTCTACGACGCCCTGCTGGATATGATTCCCGCCAAGAAACTCCAGTCCCTTATGGAGGACGGCACCATCCAGATTGCCCCGCTGGCCTATATGCGCGGCCGCACCCTGGACAAGGCGTTCGTTATTCTGGACGAGGCGCAGAACACCTCCCTGTCGCAGCTCAAGATGTTCCTGACCCGTATGGGCAACGACGCCAAGTTTATTGTAACCGGCGACGCCACCCAGGTGGACCTCCCCCGCAAGGGTGACTCCGGCCTGCTCAAGGGTGTCGAACTGGTGCATGGAATACGCGGCATCTCCGTGGTGAACTTCACCAAAGAAGACATAGTGCGCCACCCTCTGGTGACCAAGATAATAGAGGCCTTCGAGGGGAAGGAAGCTGCAGAAAAGGAAGAGGAACTATAGGCTGCGCACGCAGCGTACGTTGAGGGCGATGCCGCTTTTGGATGTGTATCCGGGGCGGAAATCGGCCGAATCCCAATAGATATAGCGGTAATACGCCTGATCGGCGTTATACTCGGTTGCGCTCCACCACATTCCGTAGGTTTCGAGGCCGTAGAACGCGCCGTCGTTGGTCTGCATATAGCCGCAGGGGAGGGGGAAGAAATCGAAATCGGGCTTGTGGGTGTTGTTCACCGAGAAGGGCCAGAAGCGGTTGCCGTTGAAAGTAGCGTTGGGGGTCAATTTGGTTGCAGCATCGCTCCAATCTGCGTCAAAGGAAACTGCCGAGCCGCATACGGTGCTGCCCAGATTCTCCCAGTCGGCATTTGTGGGAACTCTCCAGCCATCGGGGCAGATGCCGTCTTTGGTTTCCTCCCAGGTGTAGTGGCGCCCGAACACGTGGTTGAGCACGGAGGAAGAGGCATATACATAGCCGGCTCCTTCCCAAGCCAGATTTTCTGCAAACCAATCCAGATTGCCGATGGTGGCATAGCGGTAGCCGCGGCCGTCGCGGGGGTCGGTGAAGGCCTCCAGGCGGTTGTATGCCACGCCCTTGAGCGAACCGGTCAGGTGGGTGGTGTCCACCGTAACGACATCTTTGCGGACGCTCTCCACAATATAGTCCGGATGGTAGGCCAGCGCCTTGACGGTGTAGCTGGCAGGAGTGGAAGGGAACTTGACCACAATTTTGGGCGCGTAGAGAGTGTCGGTCTGGATGGTGCTTATTACCCAGCCGTAGGTGGGGTCTTCCGGGGTTGTGATGCCGCCGGCGGTGAGTTCCACCACGTCTCCGGCATAGATATAATCTGGTATGTCAAAGGATATTTTGCCCTTCATATACTGGTAGGTAGTGGTGTCCTTGATGCAGGAAGCGACCGAAACACAAAGGGCGGCCAGAATCAATATCCTTGTCAGTGTCTTTTTCATTGTCGAAAACAATCGCACAAATTTAATAAGAATTTGTTATACTTTTGCACAGGCGTTCAACTAAAATCGTACCATCGGCCTATGAGACACTTTCGCTTTCTTGTTTTGGCGGTCGCTTTGCTTGCTGCCGGCTGCGGCCCCAAGCAGCAATATATTCAGTTTTCCGGCTATGCTCAGGGCGGTCAGTACTTCGTGACCTGCAGCGTACCGGCCGTCTCCCGGGCTGATCTTATAAAGAAGGCGGTGGACGACACCCTCTCCGCCATAGACTGGTCTCTTTCCGGCTACAACAAGGGGTCACTGCTGACCCGCGTGAACAACGGCGAAAACCCTCCTCTGGACGATATTTTTGTGGATATGTTCAACATTTCCAGGCGGATATGGGAGCAGACAGGCGGGGCGTTTGACCCCTCTGCCGCGCCTCTGTTCGACCTGTGGGGCTTCGGCTTTACCGACGGCCGGCTTCCTTCGCAAGCCGCCATTGACAGCGCTATGGCCCTGACGGGTATGGACCGCTACAGCATTGTTACCGAAGCCGACGGCAGCAGGCATTTGGAGATGCCGGCCGGCGGCAAGCTCAATTTCAACGCAATAGCCCAGGGTTATTCCTGCGACGTGGTGGCGGCGGTGCTGGAGGCCTGTGGAAGCGCAGATTATATGGTGTCGCTGGGGGGCGAACTGGTTTGCAAGGGGCGCAGCGCCCGCGGCGACGACTGGCGCGTGTGGATAGACAAGCCGCAGGACGGCAACAACGATTCGGGCGCTTTGAAACAGGACGTAATCTCCGCCACCGACTGCGGCCTTGTGACCAGCGGCAATTATCGCAAGTTCTATATTGTTGACGGGCAGAAGTATTCTCACACCATAGACCCCCGCACCGGGCGCCCCGTGACGCACTCTCTGCAGTGCGCCACCGTGTTGGCAGACGACGGGGCCACAGCCGATGCCCTGGCTACCGCCCTTATGGTTATGGGGCCGGAGGAGGCAAAGGTAATGGCCGCCGGCTGGCGGCAGGGGGCCGACCGCGGTGTTTATCTGGTGTTCGGCCCGCAGGATGCTATGGAGGTGTGGCACACCCCCGGGCTCAAATTGGAAAGCGAACAGTAATTATCTTCTGAATCAGCAGACAAGCAGGCGGGAGACCAGCTCACTAAGCAGGTCTCCGTCGGTGGCTTCGCCTCGGGTGTTGCTTTTGCTGCGGTAGTCGAATTCTTTGAGTATCGCCACCGCCTTCATACAGCTTTTAACCGGGTATTTGCGGGCATATTGGGTGTAGTCGCGCCTCATTATGAAAGGGTTGAGCCCTATTGTGGCGGCTATTTCCGCTTCCGGCATACGGGCGGCTGCGCAGGCGTCGTAGCGCAGCAGTTTGAGGAACTGGTTGGCCAGGGCGGCGGTGATAAGTTGAATGGGATATCGTTTTGAGTTCTCTCCAAAGTAGTTGGCAATCTTGTAGGCCTTTGCGGCGTCTTTGGCGCACAGCGCCGCCGCCAATTCAAACGCCGAATATTCCCGGCTCATCCCCACGTTTTCTTCTATCAAGGCGCAGGTTATCAAGCTGCTGCCGTCCAGCACCTTGCGCAGCTTTTCCACCGCCAGGGCAATCTTGGTGAGCTCTACGCCGCAGGCTTCGGAGAGCATTTGCGCGCCACCCTCTTCCAGCTGCAGCCCCAGCGAACGGACGTAATCTTCTATCCAGCGGTCTATGTTCCACTCTTTTACCGGTTCGCATTCCAGCACCACGCCAACTTCGCCGGCCCGTTTGTAGAATTTGGTGCGCTTGTCAATGTTTTTGCCGTTGGCCTCGTTGGGGGTTTTGTAGCATATTACCAGCACCGTGGTGGGCATCAAGTGGTCAAAGTAGCTCTCTATCTTTTCGATGCCCTTCATCGCCTGGGCCTCGCGCACCACAATAAGCTGCCGGCTGGCCATCATAGGGAACTGGCGGGCGTGGCTCACAATGGTGTCCGGAGTGGTGTCGGCGCCGTAATAAATCATCTGCCCAAAGTCGCGCTCCGCTTCCGGCAGGGCGTTCTCTATCAGTAGGGTGCAAATCTTGTCTATATAGAAATGCTCCTTGCCGAACAGCAGGTAGAAGGGCTTGATGTCCCCCGCTTTGATGTCAGATTCTATTTTTGCGGCCAATGCGCCGGTATCTTGTGCTTGTTTAGCCATATCGACTTCGAAGATATGCATTTTTTGTATCTTTGCCAAGATGGACCAGATATTCGACCCGATACGCAAAAAGTTTGTCGCCCTCACGCCGGAGGAGGAGGTGCGCCAGCACGTTATAAAGGTGCTCACGCGCTGCCAGGGCTATCCCGAGACGCATCTGGCTGTGGAATACGGTTTTAAATACAACGGTTTGCAGTACCGGGCAGATTTGGTCGTGTTCAACAGGGCCCTGCAGCCGCGGCTGCTGGTGGAGTGCAAGGCGCCTTCGGTGACTCTGACGGCCGAGGTTGTGGACCAGGTGGTGCGCTACAATTATGTGCTGGACGTGCCGTGGATTTTGATTACCAACGGAGAAGTTTTTTACCTTTGCCGCCGCGATGCTTCCGGCGATTACTTGCAGCAGAGCCGGATGCCTTCGTTTGACGAATTGTGTCAGGAATGATAGACCTTAACGACAGCATTATTTTCAAGACCGTCTCTTCCGAGGCCGAGGCATTGGGGGTGCGGGCGTTCGTCATTGGCGGCTATGTGCGCGACTGGTTTATGCATCGCGACAACAACGATGTGGACATTGTGGTGGAGGGGAGCGGCATCGCGCTGGCAGAGAAGGTGGCGGAGAGGCTTCGCTCCAAGGTCACGGTGTTCCGCAATTTCGGCACGGCTATGTTCAAGTACCACGGGGTTGAGGTGGAGTTTGTCGGTGCCCGGCGCGAGTCGTACGACCGCTCGTCGCGCAAGCCTTTTGTGGAGGACGGCACTTTGGAAGAAGATCAGCAGCGGCGCGATTTCACTATCAACGCTATGGCGTTCAGCCTCCAAAAAGAAGATTACGGTACTTTGATAGATCCGTTCGGCGGCATTGCCGATATTGCGGCGGGCAAGATACGCACGCCGCTGGATCCCGATACCACCTACAGCGACGACCCGCTGCGGATGCTGCGCGCAGTGCGTTTCGCCACCCGGCTTGGGTTCGATATTGTCCCCGAGTCGATTGAGTCTATGAGGCGCAACCGCGACCGGCTTGGTATTTTATCGCGCGAGCGCATTGCCGATGAGCTCAACAAGATGTTGATGACGGAGCACCCTTCACGCGCGTTCTATCTGCTGGACGAGTGCGGCTTGCTGGATGCTATTTTGCCGGAACTTACGGCTCTCAAGGGGGTCGAAACGGTGAACGGTCGCGGCCATAAAGATAATTTCGCCCATTCGCTGCAGGTGCTGGACAATGTGGCTGCCGCCAGCGACAATCTCTGGCTCCGCTGGGCAGCTTTGCTTCACGATATAGGCAAGGCTCCTACCAAAAAGTGGGACGAGAAGTTGGGCTGGACGTTCCATAATCACGATTTTATTGGCGCCAAGATGGTCAAAGGGGTGTTTACCCGGTTGAAACTGCCGGTGAGCGAGACTATGCCGTATGTGCAGAAGTTGGTTTCGCTGCATTTGCGCCCCATCGCCCTGGTGACCGATATTGTTACGGATTCTGCGGTGCGCCGCCTGCTCTTTGATGCCGGCGACGACATCGACGACCTTATGATTCTGTGCAAGGCGGACATCACCTCCAAGAACGAGATGAAGGTGGAGACGTTCCGCGCCAATTACGAACTTGTCCGGCAGAAGATGGTTGAGGTGGAGGAGAAGGACCGCATCCGCAATTTCAAGAATCCCATCACCGGCGAGATTGTGATGCAGCGATACAACATTCCACCCAGCAATGTCATCGGCCAGATTAAAGAGGTCGTCAAGAACGCCATCCTGGACGGCGAAATCCCCAACGACTTCGACGTCGCCTACGCCCTTATGGAAAAAGTCGCCGCCGGGTTCGGGCTGAAGTAGATCTCCCTGTCATCTCGACCGAGCGTAGCGAGTGGAGAGATCTTCCGCTCCGGGCAGAGCCTTACGCTTTCAAAGTTTTCTTGGGCGAAGATCCGCCCTTAAAAACTTTCAAGCTCCGGACTACTTCTGCCCGTCGCTCTTCGCCTCCACCCGGCAAAATGCTCACACGGCCGCTAGGTGGCCGAATACCGGAAGAGCGGCGCCATTCGCCACCCCGTGAAAGCCCTCAACCCGGACGCGCCCCGAAAGGAAGCCCCTCCGTATCGCCCCATACGATAAGCATTTTGCCGGGGCGCCGACTGTGCTGCCAACCCGAAATTCGCAGGCTGCGCAGGTATGCGTCAGAAACCACTACAGGGCTTTACCGTGCAGCCTCCGCGGCAAAATCGCCCCTGAGGCTGCAGCAATCCGGCCCAGACCCATCCCAGAAGCCACTCCCTGCAGCCTGTGAATTTCGGGTAGCGGCCCCGTTATGTGCCCAAGTGGCCGAGGTCCTCTCAGAAAGCCGACATCTCGTCCACCTTGAAAACACAATAGGTTGTATTCCAGCGCGTTGCAAAAAACGACCGGCCGAGATCCCCCGCTTTTGAAGAGATCTCGGCCACTTGGCGATGTTTAAGGGCTTGCTGATTATTTTATTGACGTCAATATGATGATCGGAGAGAAGGAAATGAGGGATCGTGCCGGCTATTCCTTACGGAAGTAATCGTAATATTTTTCGACAATCTTGACCATTTTGCCGTCTATGACTGTAACGGTCGTACCTTCGCTGCGCCATACCATTTCTTTGGCAGTGAAAGTCTCTACTGAATAATTCAGATTGCCAATAGATATTTTGCCGTTGTCCTGGTCAAAAGAATAGGTGAAATCATCTACATAGCCATAGCTGTTAGTGATCTTCACCGTGCTGCCGGCAAATTCATAGTAACTGTTCTCATCCCTCTCCTGGCGATTTTCGTCGGAGACAGTGGCAGACTTGTATAAATGCCATTTGCCCTCTATGGTCGGGGGAAGATTCTTTTTGCAAGACGGGGCGATAAGAACAATGGCCAGCAGAAGAAACAGTACTTTTTTCATAGTATTTGATTTTTGCGTTACACCCGTAATATCAGTATAAAGATACGAAAGGATAGTCAATAATCAACTCTTTATCGTTACAGCGCGTAGACGGTGAAGGGGCCGACTTGGGTGCCTTCGAGGCTTTCGAGGTGTTCGAGGAGGGCGGGTTGGCTTCCGGCGCGATGCCAGTCAATGATGAGGGCTTCGCCGCGGTGGGAGGTGGAGACGAAGGTCTGGACGTCTTCGCCGAAGTCTGTGACATCGCCGCCGAGGTAGATGTCCATATTTTCCGGGCGGTGGACAAAGAGGGTGTTGCAGGTGCCGGTGTCGGTGGCGCCTGCGGCTTCACGGCAGACTTTTTCGTATGCAGTCCATTCGTTGAGGGGCTCTATGGTGCAGCCGGCGGCGAATACGGCTATGTAGAGGGCGGCGCCCAGGGCGATGGCCCCGCGTTGCCAGCCACTCTTGCAGATTATGATTATGGCTATTATGCTGCCGGCGGCGAGCACGGCCGCAATCGCGCGGATGGTGGGGCAGAAGATGTACGGGGTGGTCATTGCCAGTCTCATTGCCATCTGGGCCAAGGGGTCGGTGCCGGTGGAGAGGGAGAGGGCCCAGAGGCCGATGCCTGCCAGGGCGAATATTGCGGCCGGTACGAGCAGCGCAGTCTTTTTGAGGGTGTCGCCCTTCCCGCTTGTCAAGTTGCCAAAAACGGGCAGTAAATAGGCCATAAACGGCATAATTGGCGTGAGGTATATCGCCAGTTTGCCGCTGAAGGCGGAGAGCATTACGAAGACGACCGCGATGGCCGTCAGCAGGAGGCGGACATAGGAGTTATCGCGCCACTGCCGGCGGTAGAGGTATATCAGGGCGGGTATTATCAGCAGAGTATAGGGCAGGATGGCGTAGAGAAGGGTGGGGATGTACCACCAGAAGGGCTGCTTGTGGGTGAAGGCGTTCACTGCACGATCCATAGTCTGGTGGAACAGCAGGCTGCCGACGTATTCGCGGCCGCCTTCGAGGTACGCGCCCAGTATCCAGCCGCCGAAGAGGGCCAGCATTACGAGCCATTGCCGCCAGCCCAGGAATTCGGGCAGGCGCCGCAACTGCTTCTCAATGGCCAGAAAGACTATTATGATGAGCACCGGGGCGAAGAAGCCCACGGGCCCTTTGGTGAACAGTGCCAGAAAGATATAGGCGGGCAGGCGCCAGCGGTCGGCCTTACGGACAGAAGAGCCCGTGTACATCTTCCAGAATGTGAAAAGCGCCAAAACGATGAACATCGTCATAAGCATATCCATCCGCAGGAAGAAGGTCTGGATCATCACCAGAAGCCCTGCCAGCAAGGTGGAGGCGGCGAGGATGCGCTGCAAGGGAGTGGCGGAGAGCGACGGGCTGACAGTTGCCGGAGGCATAAAAGGGTTTGCGACCGGCGCTAGCGAAGGAGGTACGACTGAGCGACAGGGAGCAAAACTTTTATGCGGAGGCAACAGCCCGGAGCGGGAGATCCCTCCGCTCGCTTCGCTCGGTTGGGATGACAAGGGGGGCTGCTCCGGTCGGGATGACAGAGGGGAAAGAGTTCGCTCTGAAACGGCGGCTTGGGGCCCGCAGGCCAAAAGCAGCCAGCGGTCCATCACGGCCACTGTCACGAACGACGGAATCAGGGCTGTGAAAAGTACAGGCAGCCACATACAGGTCTCTCCGCAGAAAAGGCGGAAGAACATCAGCAGCCAGAAAAAGAGGGGCGGTTTGTCGGTGTAGGGGACGCTCTGGTTGTAGAAGCAGAAGAAGTGGCCGTCGCGGAGGGCTTCCTCCACTATGCTGAGGTAGCGCAGTTCGTTGCTGGGCGACGGGTCGCGCCAAATCATCATCGGCAGCACGCACACAGTGACGAATGCGAATACTGCAGCCAGCGGATGTTCGGCAATGAATCGCCCCAACCGCCCGGCTGAGGGCCTTGCCGCCGAAAGGCCTGTGCTCTGTTTCCCGGGCCCCGACATACTCTATTCCAGGTTATTCTCGCCGCGGTTATATGTGACCCAGTTGCGGCGCATCCAGCGATAGATGAAGCAGTCGGAAAAGCCGCGCAGGCGGTTCCACATATTGAACTTGGATTTACCTGCCACCCGGCTGCGGTGGGTCACCATCACCTCCTTGTAGCATCCGCCCTCCTGCAGCATAACCAGCGCCGGGAGGAAGCGGTGCATACCGTTGAACATCGGGAGGCGGCGGGCGTAATCCATACGGATTACCTTCATAGGGCAGACGCTGTCGCGGGCCCCGTCGCCGGTCATCATACGGCGGAAGCCGTTGCCTATGCGCGACTGGAGTTTCTTGCGCCAACCGTCTTCGCGGCTGGAACGCACTCCCGCCACCAGCGGGTATTCGGCAGCGAAGGGCAGCATCAGGTTGAATTCCTCCGGCACGGTCTGCAGGTCGGCGTCGGTATAGCCCATATACTCCGATTCAATGGCGTCTATGGCGGTTTTCATAGCGCCGCTGCAGCCCAGGCGCCTGGTGTGCCGGATATAGAAGAAATCGCTGTGGCGGCCGCAGATGGCCTGAATCATCTCCAGGCTGGAGTCGGTGGAACAGTCGTCAATCAGCAGCACGCACGCCTTCATCAGGCACTTTGGCAGATAGGCGGCAAATGCGTCTTCCAGAGCCTGCAAATTGCCCTCCTCGTTATATACCGGGATGGCGATGGTAAGCTGATATGCAGCGGTGCGGTTCATAGAAACTATTTTACTATTACGCGCTTAAGGCGGCGGTCGATGCGGGTGAGAAGCTCATACGGGATTGTGCCCAGCTGCTCGGCGAGCTGCACCACCGTAGGGTTGTCCCCGAAAATGGTCACAATGTCGCCCACGCGGGCCTCGATGCCGGTGATGTCCAGCATACACATATCCATACAGATGCTGCCGATGGTGGGGGCAAGATGACCGTTGACCATAAACGAGGCGTTGCCGTAGCCCAGACGGCGGTCGATGCCGTCGCCG
>JAFZYD010000094.1 GCA_017616475.1 Bacteroidales bacterium | reverse complement strand
GCGCTGCTCCTTGCGGATGGCGCGCAACTGCTTGCGCAGCAGGCGTTTCTCTGCCCTGGTCAACTTGTAGTTGGCATCCTGCTGAACCTCCACGAAGCCTTCGTCGGAGTGATTTTCAACTCCTTCGATGCCAAGCGACTGCATTTGCACGGGCTTGGTTTCTTCTTTCTTGGGATTCACTTCCACAACGGGTGCAACCGTGCCGGCGCTGTCCACAGCGGGCGGAGGCAGAATCTTGCTGGCGGCAGCGGAGTCGCGGGCGGCCTTGCGTTCGGCCTTGGTCAGGCGGTGGGGCTTGGCGGGCTTGTCCGTAGAAACGCTGTCCGGCGCCGCGTTGTCTTTTTCGGGCTTGAGGTCGATGGCCACGGCGGCCGTATCCACCGCCGGAGCGGGCTTGAGAGTGGCCAGCGAATCTATGACGACGGAGCCCTCCTTGTCAAAGGCGGAGGTTATACCAAGCGTGGAATCGGCGGCGGCGCGGCTCTCCTCTTCCTGGCGAATCGCCTCCAGGGAGTCGCGGCGGGCCTGTTCCAGACGGGCCTGCTCTGCACGATCTTCAATTTGCTTGTATATATCCGTCATATAGTTGTCGTAGTACAAGTTGGCCCGCTTGAAGGTGGGCAGCTTGTTCACGGCATAGGAGGCGCGCTTGGAGTTGCGCAGCTTGTGACGGGTTATGTCAAAGCGGCTCTTGGGCTGCTCGTCGAAACGCCACTTGAACCCTTTGAGGCGCTGCTTGTCCATAGGGAGATCGTACACCGGATAGGCGTCGCTGTTAACTTGCTCGTAGTATTTGAGCCGCTCCGCCACGCCGTTCTTGAGGGTGACCATCATAAACTGCGCCTGCTTGGAGTTGAGGATGGTGATTACGGAATCTTCCTGCATATAGAACATAGCGTTCACGCCGCCCAGCGCGTCGAACCGGCGCAGGGTATTGTCGCTGTTGAAGTAACCCAACATTTCGGTGGCCTTTATCTGGTCGAAGTGCACGGTGTCTTCCTGGCTTATGATCATTGCGTTGCCGTGCAAATTGGCCCGGTCGAACGAATTTTCGTTCATCTTCATAACCACCGTTTCGCCGCTAAGCTGATGGCGGTTGTCGTTCCATATGACAGGGTCAAGATACATTCGCAGCAGGGTATCCAGTTGCCCGAAGTAGAGCGAATCGCAGCGGGCCTGGATGTCGGTGCGGTATATCTTGGCGTTGTGCCAGCCCTTTACAAACCTCAACTGGGTGGTGTCGCGGGTGTCCTGTGCCGGGGCGGCCAGCGAATCGGGCACCGCCTGCAGCGAATCGGCCGCGTCCATAAGTTCCGTCTTGTCTATCTCTCCCAGCAGCGAGTCGTCCACCTCGCGGGGTTTGAAGGCGGGTGCGGCCTCGGGAGCAGTTTCGGGGGCCTCAACTGCAGGCACCTCAACAGGGGTCACCTCGGCCGGTACTTCCGCCTCCTCCGTTACCGGGGGCTGCGCCGCCGACAGGGAATCGAGGTCCGCGAGCCCCAGCAGGGCCAGGCTGTCCTGCTGCGCCTTAAGCGCCAAAGCCGCCAGCGAATCCTTCTCCGCCTGGGCCTGAGCCTTGGCGAGGCTGTCCTGGCGTTTCTTTTCTGCTACCTCCTTGCGCTTTTGGTAGGCTATGTATTCCGGGAGCTTCTTGATTGCATCCTGCTTCTCCTGCTCCTTCTTTTCCGCCGCCTTGCGGTCCGCCTCTCCTATGGCGTCGAAGCTTACCTGCTGCATCGCCTCCTGGCTGTCTTTCTTCTGCTCCTCGGTTATATCGCACACACGCTGAGTGTAGAACATCATAGTGTCGGCCCGCATAAACAGGGTATCTACCTGATGTTCCGTGTTTTCGCCCACATAGATAGAGGCGGGGTCCATAAACAGCGTGGCGTAGAGGTTGTTCACCGTGTCGAACCACATATTGCCGGCGTCCGACACAAAGTAGGTTTTGTACAGCGAGTCCAGCAGCTCCACGTTGCGGCGCATACGGCCGCGCCGCGAGTGTTGGTAGTAGTAGAGGGTGTCGCACCACCCCTCGTAGTCCGGGTTATTGAGATAGACGTCGGTATCAAAATAGACTATGCCGGTGTCCTGAGCGTACCAGCCGTATTCGCCGCGCAGGTAGAACTCGTTCTTCCACATCTGCGTGTTTTTGCCAAAGTAGGCCTTGTTCTCGTTAGTGTCGTAGTCCAGGCTCTTGGTCTTGATGAACAGGCTGTCGGTGAACATCTCCACGTTGTCCTCGAAACGGCAGATGCCGGTCTTGGCGTCGTAGGTGCCCCGGTCGCTCTCAATAATCTCGCCCTTGGAGGTTTTCATAGCGCCGCCGAAGGTGAACTTGGCGGTACTGTCTTCTGTGTTATAGTCCAAATAGCGGGTGCGGAGGGTGTTCTTGTCCTTGTCGTATACCTCCACCAGCTCGCCGCGGAAGCGGGCCAGGTTGTCGTCCGCATAGTAAATAACGTTGTCACTCTTGAGCACCGTCTTGTTCTGCACCAACTTGACGTGGTCGTAGGCCTCCACCTGGTTCAGGTACACGTTCCAGATGGCGGAGTCGCAGAACATATAGGCGCCGTTGTGCAGGAATGTGGCGGGGCCTTTCACCTCGCGATATTCCCTCTTGCCGGGGCGTTCGAACACGCGTGCATACTCTGCGTTGAGCAGGGTAAGCAAACTGTCCCTGTGGCGGCTCCGGCGGCTGGGTGCGGCAGGCGAATAGTCGCTGCACATCAGAAGCAGAAGCAGCACCAGAAGTAAATAGCGATATTTACTTGAACCAAGCTTCATCGGCGAATTTACACCCTTTAAAGAGCGGGTCTATCTTGATGTAGGTTGTTTTCTTTTTCTCTTCAACAAAACTCTCTATGGCCTTGTGGGCGTTCTTCTCGTTGGCCATATTAACCAGGGCGTCGTAGTCCGTTTCGAACGAAGCCGTGTGGGACGGGATTATGCCGTCCAGCCGCACAATCTTGTAGATGGTGTTGCCGCGTCCCTCGGTGTCCAGCGACTCGAACGGGTCGGAAATATCGCCCTCCTTCATATCTTTCACAACCGCATAGTCCTGCGGGTTGAGACGGTCCTTCTCCAGCAGGCCGCTGCCGGTATACTCATCTACCATCATTCCTCCGTTGGTGCGGGTCTTGAAATCTTCCGAATTGTTCCACGCTGCCACTTCGAAGGTAGTCTTGCCCTCCGTAATGGCGGTCTTGATGCTGTCCAGGCGTGTGAAGGCCTTGTTGCGGTCGGTAGCGGTGTAGGCGGGCTTGATAAGGATATGGCGGGCGTTGAACATATCGCCCTTCTTTTCTATCATCTGGATTATATGGAAGCCGTCCGGCGTCTCCACTATCTGCGACACCTGCCCAGCCTTGAGCGACATTGCGGCGTCGCTGAACTGAGGCCAATAGACTGTCTTTGAGCGCATTCCCAGTTCACCGCCGTGGGTGGCGCTGCCCGGGTCCTGCGAATACAGGCGGGCCAGGGAGGCAAACTTTTCGCCGCCTATCACGCGCTCGCGCAGCTCCAGCAACTTCTCCTTCACAATCATAGATGCCGCCTCTTTGTCGGGGTAAAGCACAATCTGGCGCAGTTTATACTGAGTGGGGATTACCGGCAGGTCCTCCTGCGGCATCTCCTGACACAGCTGCTTGATGGCCGCCGGGGTCATTTTGGGGATATCGCTGTAGACCTTCTGCTGCATCTGCTGTATGAGCAATTGCTCCTGGAAGGTCTCCGTCCAGTCTTGGCGGATTTTGTAGAGGGGCTTCTTGAAATACTCTTCGGTCTCCTTTTCGCCGCCCAGGCTGCTCATAACCTTGTTCAGCTGGGCGTCCACCTGCTCCTTTACCTGTTCGTCGGTAACCGTGAGGGAGTCCAGACGGGCCTGCGTGAGGAAAAGCTTGGAAGAGACCAAATTGTCCAGAATTTCGCAGCGGGTGTTGGCGTCCACAGTATAGCCGCTGGCCTGCATCATACGCACCTCCTCCTCTATGTCGGAGAGCAGCACCACATCGTTGCCTATTATGGCTATCGATTTGTCTATCAGGCCGTTCTTATAGGTTTGCGCCCGCAGGAAGCCGGTAGCGGCCAGCATCAGGAGCGGGCAGAGCATTATGGTTATAAGCCGTTTATTCATCAGCACTGTATATTATCAATTTTTTGGATTCGACTCCCTCTTGCAGCAAGTCTTGTTCCAATTGCGTGAGGATATCTTGTTTTCTGTTAATCAGGATGGCGTCCGCGATGCTATGGCGGCAATATTCGTAAGGTGCCAGCGCGCCCGCGGGAACTTTCTCTGTAAGGAAAATGAAATAATCTTTACCGTCCCCCACCTTTATGTAGCGGTCACCGCCCCGGAAAATTGTCTCGCAGCTCTCCGCATCCAGTCCCGGCACCGCCTTGGCTATGGTGGGCATCGGGAGCCAGTTGCCGCCGAACTCCTCGTAGCGCTCTGCATAGGAGGTGCACAGCTCGCGCAGCTCAGCCACCTCCTCCTCGCCGGTTGCGGCATAGGTCTTTTTAACTATGTCGTAGTTGGGGGAGTTTTGCGAAAGAGTTATAATGCGCGCCTTGGCTATTATGTACGGGTATTTATAGCTCTGGCTGTGGTCGGCGTAGTACTGCCGCATCTCTTCGTCTGTAATGGTGGAATCCAGCCGCGCCTCGGTGTAGCTGTGCTCGAAACGGTAGTTGAGCAGGTTGCTGCGGTATTCCTCCACCTCCGCCTTCACGTCCTTCTCTTCTGCAGAGAGCATCTCCTCCGCCTTCATAAGTTTGAGATGGGCCAGCGCCCAGGTATTGATGTACTGCTGCACCATTGCGGCGCTGTCGGCCGGGGATACGCCCTCCGGCAGCAGGCCGCGGATGTCCTTCATACGGAGGACATTATCGCCCACCCTGGCCACCAGGTCGCTCTCGGGACGGATGCATCCCGAAACGGCCAGAGAAGCAAAGAGTATGAGCAGCAGCCTTTTCACGTCTATCTGGAGTAGTTAGGAGCTTCGCGGGTAATGGTAACGTCGTGGGGATGGCTCTCCGCCATACCGGAAGCGGTTATCTTCACAAACCTGGCATCTTTGTGCAGCGCGTCCAGGTCGCGGGCGCCGCAATAGCCCATACCGGCCTTGAGACCGCCCACCAGCTGGTAAACGACCTCGGCCAATGTGCCCTTGTAAGGCACCTGGGCCACGATTCCTTCCGGAACGAGTTTCTTGATATCCTCCTCCATATCCTGGAAGTAGCGGTCCTTGGAGCCCTTTTGCATAGCCTCCAGCGAACCCATACCGCGGTAAGATTTGAATTTGCGGCCGTTGAGGATGATGGCCTCGCCCGGCGCCTCTTCCACGCCCGCGAACAGGGAGCCCGCCATAATGGTGCTGGCGCCCGCCGCAAGGGCCTTGGTGATATCGCCGCTGTAGCGGATGCCGCCGTCCGCAATCACGGGAATGCCGCTCCCTTCGAGCGCGCCGGCCACATTGAGCACGGCGGTGAGCTGCGGCACGCCGATGCCCGCAATAATGCGGGTGGTGCAGATGGAACCGGGGCCGATGCCCACCTTGACTGCATCCACGCCGCACTCTTTAAGCGCGAGCGCCGCCTCTGCGGTGGCAATATTGCCGGCAACTATCTGTATATTGGGGAATGCTTTGCGAATCTTCTTGATTGTCTCCAACACGAACACGGAGTGGCCGTGAGCGGTGTCCAGCACAATTGCGTCGGTGTCAACAGCCACCAGCTGCTCCACATTGTCCACGCTGTGGGAATTGATGCCTACCGCCGCTGCAACCAGAAGACGACCCTTGGAATCTTTGCTGGCCTCCGGGTTGTTCTTGATTTTGGTGATGTCCTTGTAGGTGATAAGGCCTATGAGCTTGCCATCCTTGTCCACCACGGGGAGCTTCTCCACTTTGGAACGCATAATTATCTCCGTAGCTGCCGGGATGTCGGTGTTCGGGCCGCAGGTGACAAGATTTTCGCGGGTCATAACCTCGCTTACCGGACGGCGCGGGTCGGTCTGGAACCGGAGGTCGCGGTTGGTCACGATGCCCACCAGATAGCCGGCTGTATCCACCACCGGGATGCCTCCGATATGGTTCTGCGCCATAAGTTTGAGCGCATCGCCCACCGTCTGGTCGCCCAAAATTGTTACGGGGTCGTATATCATACCGTTCTCCGCCCTCTTTACCCTGCGCACCTGGTTGGCCTGCATATCTATGGGCATATTCTTGTGAATAACGCCGATACCGCCCGCGCGGGCGATTGCTATTGCCAACTCATATTCGGTAACGGTATCCATCGCCGCCGACACGATGGGGACGCTGAGCGGGATGTTGCGGGTAAACTTGGTTGCTACGTTAACGTCGCGGGGAATAATCTCGCTGCGTGCCGGAATCAGCAGGACATCGTCGAAGGTGAGCCCTTCCATAACAATCTTGTCGGAGAAGTTTTGCATAATCGTGTGGATATAAATTTTGCAAAGATACTAATTTTTCGGGGTATATAGCCTGCCCTGCCAAGTTTCTCTTTCTTCCAGCCGTTTTTCCAACATCCGCAGCAGTTCCACGTTGCGCACCAGGCCCCACGGGGTGGAATTCACAAAGCGCGGCGGCACCTCCCCGGCAAAACGCTCTATCACCAAATCGGGCCGGAGCCGCTCCAGAAAGTCCACAAAGAAATCTATGTAGCCATCCAGAGTGAACGTGGTGAACCGTTCGGGATGTTGCGAGAACTCTTCTTCCATTTTCGTGCCCTTTATTATTTGGAGCTGATGAAATTTGACGCTGTCCACTTTGAGCGTGTTGATTTTGCCCGCCGTGGCAAGCATCATTTCGCGCGTTTCGCCCGGCAGCCCGAATATGAAATGGGCGCCCTGCGGAATGCCGCGAGCGGCGGTCATTTCCACCGCCCGCACCGCTTCCGCGAACGTGTGGCCGCGGTTTATGTGCTCCAACGTGGCATCGTAGCACGACTCGATACCATACTCAATTATTACGATATGGTTTTTCTGCAACTGGGCCAGATAATCCAGTTTCGACTCGTCTATACAGTCCGGGCGGGTGCCAATCACTATGCCCTTCACCTCCGGGTGGGCCAGGGCTTCACCGTAGAGCTCTTTTAGTTGTTCAAGCGGGGCGTAGGTGTTGGAATATGGTTGGAAATAGGCCAGATAGCCCCCGGCGCGGCGGTAGCGGCCGCGATGGAACTCGATTCCCTCGTCCAGTTGCTGCGCTATGCTTTTGTCCGGCGTGCTGTAGCCCGGGTGGAAAGCGTTATTGTCGCAAAATGTGCAGCCGCCGCGTCCCTTTGCTCCGTCGCGATTGGGGCAGGTGAACCCGGCGTCCACCACAAGTTTCTGCAGCCGGACGCCGTACTTCTCTTTAAATGAGTCTGCCTGACTGTTATATCTGCGCATCATAGTTTACAAATTTAGCTTAAATTAGCAGAAAATATACCGATATGACCATCCGGAAACTTTTGTTTTGCTGCGCACTGCTGGCCCTGCTGGCCGGCTGTTCCCAGAAATATGCAATGACGGCGGACGATATGGCCCGCACGCTTCCCCTGCCCCGGGCGCTGGACGACGACCGGGAGCGGAAAGACTACGGCATTTGCCGCCTCTCCGTTATGAACATCCGCGAAGAGCCCGCCTATGAGGCGGAAATGGGCACGCAGATGCTTATGGGGGCTATTTGCTGGATTATAGAGCGCAAGGACGGATGGGCTATGATAACCACGCCGGAGGGCTATGTCGCCTGGGTTACGGAAGGCAGCCTTGTCTTTACCGGCGCAGACGGCGCTATGGCCTGGAAAGCGGCGCCGCGGCTTATTGTCACCGCCCATTACACTCCGCTGCTGACAGCTCCGAGTCGTAGCGCGGCCGTTGTGCGCGATGCTGTGTGCGGATGCATTGTGGCCAAGGTGGCCCGCAAGGGGAATTACTATCGCTGCCGGCTGCCGGACGGGGTTGAGGCTTACATCGCCGCCCGCGACGTAGCCGACTGTCGGGACTATTTTGCCTCGCAGCACCCCTCCGGAGGTGACATTGTCGCTACCGCAAAGCGCTATATGGGCGTGCCGTACCTGTGGGCCGGTTCGTCCGGCAAAGGGCTGGACTGCAGCGGCCTTTCGCAGCGCGTTTATATGGAGCGCGGCATACTGCTGCCCCGCAATGCCTCGCAGCAGGCCGAAGTGGGAGATGAGGTGGATATAACCGGCGGATGGAGCAACCTGCAGCCGGGCGATTTGCTGTTCTTTGGCCGCCCGCGCGCGAATGGCAGCGTCGGGATCTATCACGTCGCCATCTATATCGGCGGCGGGCAGTTCATCCACAGCTCCGGCGGCCTTGTGCACGTCAATTCCCTGTCGCCCGACCGGGACGACTACTTTAGCGGCGTGGCCAACATAGTCTCCGCCCGCCGAATCCTGGGCAGCGACGACGCCGCCTCGTCGTTAATCATCAATAACGGGTGGTATTTCTAACTTAGAATGCAAGGAAGGGACGGACCTTCATAATGCACGCTTGCTTCCAAGAATACGTACTGGTCTTATCCTCGGGCTTTACCTTGATGGTGGAATAATACGGCCCGGGGGTGCCTGCTTCCACACTGCCGAGGTTCATTCTGATAGCCTGCGAATCGGACCTCTCTGAACTGGACCAATAATTATCCGAGTTCTTATAAACGCCGTTGTCCAGTACAAGTATTCCAAAGCTATCGTATGTGATACCATACTGCACCCTTAAAAGGTCCAGACGGTCATTCAGCTTCTTGACAAGAAGATTCTCATTCTCCGAATTGGAATCTTGCCGTTTCACACGGATAAGGCTGTTATCATTACCTTTTTTCAACCAATTATTGCCGCTGTTATCCGTCCAAGCTTCGACAGGATCAACCTCGCCATACGCGCATATAGCATATAGCCACTGCCCTATGGATGGCAAAAACCAGCCGGTGGTGTTGCCGGAGTAATTTGTTCCGTTCTCGTAACTCTTGGCAAGTATTGCGGCATTACACTCTTCATGACCGGCAAGTGTACTCGTGTTAGCGACACCGCTGATACTGTTTATCAACAGCACATCCTGAGCAGAGGGAACAATCGGATTGTACGGCCCGCTATTGCTGGTACTCCACTTTTGCCCGGTAGCGGTAGCATTGTGCAAAGCCATAACAAGTGCGTGGCCTCCACCATTATTTTTTTCCGTAATGGCTTCGTCCATTGCAAGTGAATCAGGATCCGAGGAATGGCGGTTCACATACACGATAATGCCAACAATGTCCACACCGTCTTCGTGCGGGAAACGACCGTAGGTGCCGTCGCTCCAGAACGGGTCGCCAAGCAGAGGTCTGTACACAACGGTTCGATTGACAGTATATTTCTTGTTGGGCTCCAAAACAGCGCTGTTCTGGAAGGTGATTTCACGGTCGCTGAGCGTGAGGTCGATGTCCTGGACGTTATCTCCGCCGGGCACCACTACCAGCACCTGGGAATCGTAGTCTTCTCCGTTCTCCCGTACTGTCAAAATAGTCTGGCCGCTGGCATGGCCTCTCGAAGTCACAATATCAACTTCCGCAACACCGGTGTCGCCCATCTGGTGGGTACCGTCAAAATCGAAGAAGACATTTACATCCAGGAACGCAGCTTTCTGCGAAAGGACTATGCTCTCTTCGCCATAGGTATAATCTGCCGTGAACCAACCGTAATGCTCTACTGCATACTGCATCTGATTGGTTACAGTCGAACTGACAACGGCGTTGGCGTACGTGGTATAATCATCGTTTGCAGCGTGTATGAGCGTTGCCACCATCGCGGTTGTGCCATTGGGCGCACCCAAATCTGTTGTATAAGTGAGTGTACCGTTCCACTCGTTCTTGGCAGAATCTTTTTCAAGAATACCTTCTATATCGTCCCGGTCGCGGCCGGTAACACGCAACTTGTCGCCCTCTGCCAGAGCATAAGTGCCGCCTTCATAAGACACCTTCGTTTCGATAATAGTCAATCTATAAGGAATGGTCGTACGGGTGCCGTCGCCAATATTTTCTTCTTCCTCGGTAGCAGGAATGGATGTGCAGGAGATGGCCATCATCATCGCTGCTGCAAAAACAAAGAGAATCTTTTTCATATAGCCTTCCTTTTGCATTAATTGAGTTCTCCGCCCGTTTCGTCGACGCTTTGCTCGGCGAAGGTTACGGACTTGATAGTAGGATCGGAAACGCTTAGAATAGAAGCCTTAGTGCGAATCTCAACTAGTTCACACTCAGGTTTTAAGTACACAAGATTGCTGCTTTTCATTGTCACTTTTTTAAAACGGCCGCAAAGGTAGTATTTTTTAATCTCCATCCAAAAAAGCAGCCATATATTCTATAAAAAAGTTAACTTTGTTTATAATCAAGTCCGTATACGATATGAAAAGAGTCGTTCCCCACTTTTATACATCGATTATAGCGCTGGCTATCTGTGCCCTATTATTCACCGGCTGCGGGCCACAAGAGCCGGAGCCCACACCCACACCGGCGGACACCCCGACGATTACCGTGACCGGCAGTACGGCAACAGTCCCGGTTCAAGGCGGGGATGTCGAATTCCAAATCAAGTATAACACAGCTTACTCAGTCGAAATCGAACAGTCGGCCCAATCGTGGCTCCATTTTGTAGAGACCAGAGCTATGCAGAGCGGCACGCTGGTATTCACGGTGGATGCGAACGAGGGCGCAGCCCGCACCGGCAAGGCCACGGTGAAAGACAATGGCGGGAAAGTCGAAACGATTACGCTGACATTCGAACAGGATCCGTTCATTGCCGTGACATCTGTCCAAATAACTCCGGAAAGCGTCGAACTTGAAATCGGGCAGACTCAAACCCTGGCCGCCACGGTCACTCCCGACAACGCAATGGACAAGACTGTTACCTGGGATTCTGATGATACCTCCGTCGCTACTGTAGAAGACGGTAAGGTAACAGCACTTAAAGTCGGAGAAGCGACAATCACCGCAACGGCCGGCGGTAAAAAGGCAACTTGCAAGGTGACTGTCTTGCAGGATGAGTCTGGCATAATCAGGGAGGCCTTGATGGAGATTTACAATACGATGGGCGGCCCTGACTGGAAGAACGCTGAGAACTGGGGCTCAGATGCCGATATAAACGAATGGCAGGGAGTAGAATGGAATAAAACAGCCGGAGAATTGGCACTGTGGTTCAACGGAAATGGTCTTAAGGGCGAGTTCCCCGACTGCTTTGACAAACTTACATCCTGTGTCAACTTCTGGATCCAGGATGAGCCAGACCTTACAGGTACTCTGCCTCAGAGTTTCAGCCATCTCAAAAAGTTGAGGACATTGATAATTGAACATACTTCTATGACCAGCCTCCCCGAACTTTTCGAAGGCATGCCGCTTGGCTGGGCAGAAATCACCGGCAACAACGCTATGGCCGGCCCTCTTCCGGAGACGCTGGGGCTGAGTGACGGTTTGATTGCGGACGACCCCGTTGATGGCAAATTTATTCCGGGCCTTACTGTTTCAGATAATGGCTTCACCGGGGCTTTACCTGAGTCTTGGCTGCGACTTGGAACCCGTCTGAACATTTATTCCCACAAGTTGGACGGACAAATTCCGGACTATTTCTATTCTTCCGACGATTCCGGTTACTGGATCAATATGTATATCAACCACGGCATCCCGACCGACGATGAGGATTACAGAAAATTGCATCCTTTTGCTGTCAAGGACAGCGATATTCCCGGATACTGGCCCGAGCAAGGGCTATCGGATGTCATTACCGGCGAGCAGATACCGTACAAAGAAATCATTTCAAAGAACAAGGCCACTGTCATTTACAGGTGGGGCTCCTGGTGCAACTATTCCGCCACCCTGCTGCCTCTGCTCAAGACTATGTATGAGAAATATCATAATGCAGGCCTCGAGGTAATAATGTATACCGCGTGGGGTGATTCGGAAGGCGAGCGGAACCAGAAAGAATACGTGCTGAATAACGGGTATGACATATGGTATAATGCTTTGTCCGGCACATTGACTATGAACGAAGAGGCCGGCATCGGCAGCGGGAGTATGCCCTTCGTAAATATCATTGATAATAAGGGAAATATAATCTTCAGTTGCTCCCAGAATGTCAGCGACCCGTCAAGGAACAGGTTCGGTCACATTGCCTATTACGATCTTATCCCGTTCCTGGAAGATATTTTCGGACCGCTTGAAGAAGGCGAAGAATACGAGTCGACCGATTATTCCCGTGACGGCCAGTACTATACCCTGCAGCAGGCATCTACCGGTAGAGGAATTAACGTGGTATTTATGGGCGATGCCTATACCGACAAGGATATCGACAACGGCACCTATGACTGGATGATGAGGGAGAATATGAATGCTCTGTTTGCCATCGAGCCCTTCAAATCTTTCCGCGACCGCTTCAATGTGTATGTTGTAAGGGCCGTATCCAAGCACGGCAAGACCGGCAACGGCCGTTCCACCGCATTCGGTGCTGTCGTTTCCAACCAGGCCGCCATCTCCGGCAATACAGAAAAATGCTATGAATACGCACTCAAGGTCCCGGAAATCACCGATAAAAATAATCTGCTTATCGGAGTACTGGTGAACTCCCGCTATCACGGCGGAATCACAGTGATGGATGAGTCGCTCCAATCTTCCGTGGCATTCTACTCTTCGTACGGTAATGAACCGTCCAACTTCGGCGCCGTCCTGCGCCACGAAGCCGGCGGACACGGTTTTGCATTCCTGGCCGATGAATACGCTACCCAAAACACGAATGTGACTGCGGAATTAATTGCCGAATACGACAGGCTTTACAGGGAATACGGCTGGTATGCCAATATCGATTTTACCAACGATCCTAATTCAGTTAAATGGCGCGCATTCCTGCCCATTGACCACTACAAAGACGAAGTCGGCATTTATGAAGGGGCTGGCAACTACACCAAGGGCGCCTATCGCCCGTCTATGGACAGTATGATGAATCAGAACGTCGAGTATTACAACGCGCCTTCCCGACTGGCCATCTACAAGCGCATTATGGAACTCAGCGGCGAAGAATACTACTTCGAGAAGTTCCTCGATTACGATTCGATTAATTGCAAATAATTCGTACCTTTGCGCTATTAAATACGATACGCTATGAATCTTAGAACAATCAAGAAAGACATTGAATTCGTAACCAATGAATTTTTGTGCGACTGCCTTACTTTCAGTGAATATAGCCAGGGCAAGAAAGACGACAAGGTAAAAGAGCTTGTAAACGAGGCTCTGGTGCTTGCCGACACCTCTTTTTGCAAAGTTAACGACTATCCTGCAGAGGGCACGAAAGCATATTTCAAAGAGGTCAACAAGAACCTTTACGAGGGTTTTGACGCTCTTTATCAGAAGCTCAGCGAGCTTACAAAATAAGAGTTCTGGAACAATTTTTACAGGCAGGCCCCGGACATCCCGCGGGCCTGTCTGCCGTATTTGACGCTATATGAAAAGATTTTTGTTTGCTATGGCACTTGCAGCGATGCTTTGCTTTTCCTGCAAGAAAAACGACGGCGAGCGCTACGTGCTGATTCTTTCTATGGACGGATTCCGGTATGACCTGCCGCAGTTGTACAATACTCCGACCCTGGATTCGGTGGCGTCGGTGGGCGTCTATTCCGAGATGAAACCCTCCTACCCCTCTATGACGCTGCCCAACCACTACACTATGGCCACCGGTTTGTATCCGGACCACCACGGAATTGTGATGAACAATTTTTATGACAGCGCGCTGGACACCGTGTTTGCGGTGGGCCGTTACGAGACCCGCTCCAACGCTGAACTCTATCACGGCGAGCCCATCTGGAACACTGTGCAGCGGCAGGGGCTTTCTTGCAATGTCTTTGATTGGATTGGCATCGAGGCACCCATCGGCGGCAGCTATCCGGACTATTATATCATATACGACCCGGCGCGCACGCGCCGTCAGATGGCCGATATGGTGCTGGAGGTGCTCTGCCGCGAAGATGTCAGCAAGATCCCTAACCTGGTGATGTGGTATATCGACCAGCCGGACGCCATCGAGCACAGTTATTCCGCCGAGAGCGAACAGACGCGCGAAGTTGTGGAGGACATCGATTCGGTGCTGCGCTATTTCCTCGCTGAGGTGCGCCGGTCGCCAGTTTACGACAAAATCGATTTCATTTTCACCGCCGACCACGGCCACACAGACCTTTCCCCCGACCGCTACCTGAACTTGTACCCTTCGCTTGGCGAACTTGTTGAGCGCAGCGACAACCAGACGCCACTGGGAATAGTACCTCGCGAGGGCTGCACACAGGCTATTATGGACACGCTGGCGGTGTATGCGCCCGGGCGCTACCGCTACTGGCTGCGCGACAGCCTGCCGGAGGAATATCACTACGGCACCTTTACCACCCGCATCCCGGACATCATTATCCAGCCCGACCTCGGCTGGAAGATATTCTACCACCCGAATCCGAACTACAAGATGCCGCTTCCGGGTGCCTCTGCCCACGGCTACGACCCCGAAGAGCAGGATATGCATATGGTGTTCTATGCCTTCGGCCCCCACTTCAAAAAAGGGTACAAGCACGACCGCGTCTTCTGCAACGTAAACGACTATCTGATTCTCTGCCGCCTGCTCAATGTGGAGCCCGCCCCCAACGACGGCAACATCGATGACATCAAGGGGCTGTTTTTTGATAATCGGCAAAAATAGTTACCTTTGCACTCCCCGAAAGGGGAATGGTCCGGTAGCTCAGCTGGATAGAGCAACAGCCTTCTAAGCTGTGGGTCTTGGGTTCGAATCCCAACCGGATCACAAAGACTCTTTTGAATGAAAGAACGGAAGCTTGCTTACAGTTCTGTAATAAAAAAGAGAATTTG
>JAFZYD010000093.1 GCA_017616475.1 Bacteroidales bacterium | reverse complement strand
GTCGTCATCGTCGTCATCGTCGTCGTGCACGTCGCCTTCCAGTTCGCGGACCCAGGCAGCCGATGTTGCCGCTTTCTCGAAGTCGAAGGTGCGGGTGTCCAGCAATTTGTCAAGATCTACGTCGGCATAGTCGCATTCAAGAATCTCCGCGGTTGGCTGGATGGCCCTCACAATAGCCTTCACGCGCCCCAACTCACTGGGTGTCAAGTCACTCGCCTTGTTCAGCAGGATTATGTTACAGAACTCGATTTGCTGTATCAGCAGGTTCTCGATGTCGTCCTCTTCTATTCCGGGACGTTGCAGCGAGCCGCCGCAATCGAATTCGTCCTTTAGTCGGAGGGCGTCCACCACGCTCACCACGCAGTCCAGCCGGCAGGTGCCGCCGCGGTTGTACTGCGGCCCGAGCGAAGGTATCGAGCAGATTGTCTGGGCAATGGGCACCGGCTCGCAAATGCCGCTGGCCTCAATCACAATATAATCGAAGGTTTGCTGCTCCACCAACTGTGCTATCTGCTCCACAAGGTCCATCTTGAGGGTGCAGCAAATGCAGCCGTTCTGCAGCGCCACCAGGCTGTCGTCCTTGCCGCCGACTATCCCTCCCTTTGCAATCAGGTCCGCATCTATGTTAACCTCGCCTATGTCGTTTACAATAACGGCAAATTTGATTCCTTTTCTGTTTGCAAGTATCCGGTTCACCAGGGTGGTCTTGCCGCTTCCCAGATAGCCCGTCAGAAGCAGTATGGGGGTCGTTTTCATAGCAATTTCATTTTTAGCGTTGCGAAGTTAACAATTTCTCTTTTTGAAAACGGAAACAATTTGGGTCGGTTTCGCGAAAATTTCCGTTTTGAGGGTTCCCTCCGCTCTACTTTTGTCTCAGCGAAAACCAAGCGAAAAAGCTATGAAGCACAAGTTTTTATTTGCCGCGGCCATTATGATTATGCTTTCCGGGCAGGGCGCCCGGGCGGCCGAAAGCGACACGTTGCGCGTGCGCTGGGCGGTAAGCACCAACCTGCCCACCTGGGCGGCGCTGGGGAGCATAAACGCCGAGGCTCACTACGTTTTTGCGCCGCACTGGAGCGCGTGCGCGGGGTTCAAATACAACCCGTTCACCTGGCGGGCCGGAACCCCCAGGCAGGTCCATCTGAGGCAGGCGACTGGTCACATCGGGGTGCGATATTGGTTTTCGGAGCCCTGGGGCGGCTGGTTTGTCGGCGCCAAGGCACTTGCAAGTGAATTCAGCATAGCCTGCCCCGCAAAGGGTAGATACTATGATGGGTATTTATATGGATCAGGTCTGTGCGCGGGCTGCTGCCTGCCACTCTGCGAAAATCTGACTTTGGGTTTGGGCGCAGGGGTTGCGGCCGCCCGCCACACGACCACTTTTTATATGGGACCGGTATGCGGCCGCATTACGGGCCGCGAACGGGGCTGGACGCTTTTCCTCTCCGATGCCATCGTCTCTATAAACTACACGTTCAGTGCAAAATGAAGCGACTGTCAATCATAATTTTGGCGGCGCTGCTGCCGCTGGCCTGCATACGCGAGGACAGAACCAAGTGTCCCTGCTACCTGCACGTGGACCTCGGCAAGGTAGACCGCAACTATATTGGCAAGGTGGACCTGATGCTGCGCGAAACCGACCCATACGGCATTCCCGAATGGTACCCGGTGGAGTCGAAATATATCGGCGACACTCTTGTTATGCCGGTGAACAAAAGCGAATTCGACTTCTGCGCGTGGGGCAACCTGCGCCGCTCCGTGGTGGAAGGCGGCCTCATAACTCCCTCTGCGGAGAGCCCGGACAGCCTTTGGAGTTGCTACCGCCCAATATCCACCCGCTGCGAAGATGTATACATAACGGTAATACCCGAAAGACAATTTATCCCCGTCACGATATTGGTGCGGGGAATGATAGAAGGGATATCTGCAGTGCGTCCGGTGCTGGTCGACGCCAAATCTGTTTTCTCGGTTGCAAGCCAGTCCAGACAGGCGCCGGGCGCAATTTATCCCAAGGAGGTTTCCAGCCCCGCCACCGGCGGAAGCTACTATCATTTTCAATCGCTCTTGATGACGCAGGAACGAGCCACAAATCTATCTCTTGCTCTAAGCTTTGTACGCGACGGGCGGCAGGTGGAGACCTCCTATCCTATCGGGCAAATGTTGCTGGAACAAGGCGAGGACATTTCGCTGAGCGACCGCAATCCAATAATAATAGACCTGGTGATAGGCAGTGCTTCGGTGTTTCTCACAATCCGCATAGAAGATTGGGTGACGCACGCCGTAATAGAGATAACCATTTAACTCATAGAATATGAAACAGTTTTGTTGTATCATAGTACTGCTCTTGGCTGCAACCGGCTGCGCTATGCAGCCGGAGTGGCCGGGACAAAAGCAAGCCACCGTACAGTTCGTCTACAATGCCACCGCCAGCCGCACCCTCACGGTGAACGACGCCAGCATATCGAACTGCAATATTTTGGTGTACAACACCGCCGGGCAGCGGGTTGCAGGCAGTTACAATGCATCCGGCGAGGTTACCGGAATGAGCCTGGAGACAAGCCGCGGCGAGTTGTACAAGTTCTACTGCGTTTGCAACATAGGCGACATTACCTCTGACCCACGTTTTGCAACAGAAATGGGGCTGACAGGTTACCAATATACAATTGCAGATTACAGCGGCATTATTAACGGCAGCGGTGCGGTGCCAATGAGCGGCAACACCGGCTATCTCTTAATCTCGGACGGGATGAACATCCACATAGACCTTACCCGCTGCGTGGCCATGATAACCATCCGCCTTGACAGCCGCTTGCAAAACGCTGATATCGAGTTTGATTCTGTTACAATGAAGAATGTTCCGGCGCGGGTCGGTCTGTTCTCAGACGCTTCTCCAACATCCGCATCCGACTGTCTGGCGACCGGGGACGCCGCCCGCGGCGCGGAACTTTAGAGCTTCAACCACGGCCATCCGATAAGTTTTTATATGTTCGAAAACGCCCAGGGCGACCTGCTGCCGGCCAATACCTCCTGCCGCACCAAATTTTTTGCCAGCGGCAGCCTTTACAGCCAGATTTGCAGCTACATAGAGCTGGAAGGCTACTATAACGACAGCAACTCCGGCACCCCGCGGTACGGCCCGTTTACCTACCGCTTCTACCTGGGCGGCAACACCACCACCGATTTCAGCATCGTTCGCAACCACCATTACGACATTGTGGTGGAACTCTACGACGACGGCGTGGACGAACCGGGCTGGCGGGTAGACGACTACCTTATCCCATATGCCACGGAGGTGATTGTGACGCCCCCCTCCTACACCTTCTACGCCCCGTCCGGAACAGTGCAGCTCACCGCCACGGTGCTGCCGGCAGATGCTTGCCAGACAGTCACTTGGAGGAGCAGCAACCCCTCGGTGGCCAGCGTAGATGCACGCGGGCTTGTGACCGCGCACAGCTACGGCACCGCCACGGTGACCGCCACCGCAACGGACGGCAGCGGAGCATCGGATTACAGCGTCATATCGGTAATTCAACCGCGCACGCCGGTGCGCATAAGGCCCAACTATCTGCCGGAGAACAAGTGGTTGGTGATTACCGGCAGCAGTGTGAGCGATTTGGAGGTAACGATTACCTACAGCGACGGGAGCGAGCGCGTCCTTACCGGAGCCGAAGCGCTGGCCACTGTCGATACCAATGAAGGATGGATTGTTTCCGGCGGCCGCGTTGCCGCACCGGACTTTCCCAGCGCGGGAGAGATGTTCTGGGTGCTCAATTACACCGAAAACGGGCACACGGTGAGTTTCATCTCTACCGGCGAGGTTATTACTCCGGAAGATATATACACCTTGACTGTGGTGAACAAGGTGGCCAAGAAACCGAATGACTCCACCGACACCCCTATGGTATGCCATATCACAATTCTCCCCTACTGGCAGAATTGGGGTAACGCCCTGGACCGTGTTTCTATGAGTTGCAGCAGCCCATACGTAGAAATTTGCAGCGGCGGCTACCGGCTCAAAGGGAACGCCACAATAAACGGATACCATTCGTTCACTATAACGGGCACCTTCGTAGATTGGTTCAACAACAGTTTCTCATATACCCGCACCATATCATTGTATGTATACCAGTGGCGCGAACATTACTACAACGTGTGCATAGACACCAGCGTGCGGGAGCATATCGACACCAGTTTCGGGAGTCAGGAGCAGCCGGACAACATTATTGTAAGAGCCTATTTGACAGACAGTTACAACGGCAGCCAGTTGGTGTTAGAGCAGCACACTCCGGCTAACTACGACCAGGACGGGAACCTTATCCAGAGCGGTTTTTCGTTCACCTGGTACAACCAGACGCTGTACGTGCAGATGCAGGACTACCGTGAATTCACCTTCGACTACGACCGCAGCGGCAATTATCTCACCCACGGATACACAACCGAAAACGGCGTATACATATACTACGAACAATAATTGACAACCCTTATTATTAACCTTTAAACACTCATTACAATGAAGAAAAACTTTTTGTTAGTGGCGCTTGCATTGGGCATCATTATGACCTCGTGCGGCAAGATGGAAGGACAGCAGTCCGGTGAGAGCGACCGGGATGTAGTGGTGAACTTTTCGCTGGGTTATGCAACCAAGGCGACATCGGGCATCAACGATGCCAAGGTGAATACCGCCTACGTGTTTGCATTCGACGGCAACCGTTTGGACGGTTCGGTGGCTGTGAGTAGCGCAACCGGCTCTATCAAGGTTACCAGCGGCAGCCGCCGTTTCATTGCTGTTGTCAATCCTAACAGTGAATTCAGTTTCACCCAGGTCACCACGCCGGCGGCGCTTATGGGCTTGATTTCGGAACTTGCGGAGGAGGGCCTGGCAGATATGGTAATGATTGGCGACCAGAACGAAACCATCACCGAGTCCACCACCCACATCAACATCGATGTCACCCGCCTGGTTAGCAAGATCAGCGTCAATTCTCTCAAATTCCAGCTTACAGGAGCCCTTGCGGGCAAGAGCGTTAGCAATGTGTCCATCTATCTTAAGAATTACCCTACCACCCAGAGTTACTCGGGAGTATGCGGTAATACCTACACTTCCGGCCTTTACGCCGTCAATCAGGTCGATTTCGAGGTGTACGATTATGTGGGCACCGTGGCAAGCGGCGCGCCGGCAATCACCGGACACGACTTTTTCTGCTACCACCGTGAGACAGCTACCTGCCTGACCGGAAAGAATGTGATACGTCTCTGCATCCAGGGCACCATCGACGGACAGAAGTATTATTGGTCGCTGCCTGTAAACAACGGTTCTGTATGGACGGCGGCGGCATTCCCTGGCGGCACCGGCAGCCACTACGGCGTAAAGCGCAACCATTCCTACGAGTATGACATCACCATTACCCGCGCGGGCGTGCCGGACGACGGCGGCGACCCGAATCCGGAGGATCCGGGGGACAACGGCGACGACGGCCTGGAAGACGACGAGGACCTGACTACCAGCGATTTGACCTTCACGCTCAATGTACTTCCCTTTATTGAGGTACCTGAGCAAACCATAACCTTCTAACCCCTTTTTCTTACATCTGACACGGACGGCCTGCGGCGACGCGGGCCGTCTTCTTTTGGGAAAGTCGGCCGTTTTGCGTACCTTTGCATTTGTATGCCGATACAATTCCAACCCAAATCATTGCCTCACACATTCAAGAGGTTTACGACGCAGGTCATTTATTTCCTGGTCATCCCCTTCTTTTTTCTGGCTTTCGCGGCCTTTTACAAGCCGTTCAACATAGATACCCTGCTGAACACTTCCAAGGCGTCGTTCTCGTTCAACATCACAATGATGATGTGCATCATTCTGTTGGTGATGGTGATTTCGCGTCTCACGCTTTATTTCTCACGGGCGCTGCGCAATATGACAATGCCGTGGTACCGGATTTGGTGCATTATGGAGATTGTGGTGAGCGCTTTCTTTGTGGCGCTGTACACCACTTTGATTGGCGATTGGAAGATGCAATATTTTGAGATTCTGGTGAACGTTGCGGCCTATCTTACTTTGGTACTGATATTCCCCTACGCGCTACTGGAACTGGCCCTGACGCTGTCCGCCACCAAACACGCGGCAGAAACGGCAGATGCAACCGACGCGATGCTGCATTTCTACGACAGCCGCCACAGTCTCAAGTTCGTAGTGTCCGCAGAGAACATCCTCTACATCAAGGCGGACGAAAACTACATCACCATCCATTATCTTGAGGGAGAAAGAAAGAAGACTTACGAGATGCGCAGCAGTATGAAGCGGATAGAGGAAACATGCCTTGCAAACGGCATACTCCGCTGCCACCGCTCGTTCTTCATAAACCCCGCGCACGTCAAGGCGCTCCGCAAGGACAAGGAGAACGCCATAGTAGCCGAGCTCAACATCCCCGGCGAAACCCCCATCCCCGTCAGCAAAACCTACTACGAAGACCTCGTAAAGGTGCTCTAGACCCCCGCCGCTTAGCTTCGGCGGCAGCTTGCTGCTGGAGGAGCTTCTCTCGCGCCTGACGGCGCTCGCTACGTCCCTCCCACAACCTGCTACGTCATCGCTACGCGATAACTAGCATCTTGCGGGCCCCTCCCACTATATGACTCCGTGGGTGGAGACATCCTCCTGCAGCAACTGCCGACCTCCGACTGAAGCGGCGGGGCAAGTTATGCTTGCGGGAGTTTAGCAAGGGCGGTGTCGATGCGGCAGAGGGTTTCGTCGCGGCCTATGAATTCGCAGATGGAGAAGATGTCCGGGCCCTGGCCGATGCCCATCACGGCGATGCGCAGGCAGTTCATAATCTTGCCCATAGGGAGCTGGCCCGCCTCGATCCACTCGCGCACCAGGCTCTCCGCACTCTCCTTCTCGAAGACCTCCAGCCCTGCAACCAAATCGCGGAGCTCGCGCATATAACCAATGTTCTCCTCTTTCCAGAACTTGGCCACGCTCTTTTCGTCGTAGCTCTCCGGAGCGCGGAACATATAAATGGTGAGCCCCAGAAGATCTGCGGGGAAGGTAGCGCGCTCTTTGATTATGGCCACCGCGTCTGCAGCGCGATCCAGAGTAGTGCTTATGCCCTCCTTCTCAAGCTGGGGCAGCAACAGGCCTGCCAGAAACTCATCGCTGGCAGCGCGCATATACTGAGCGTTGAACCACTTGGCCTTGTCCGGGCTGAAGCGGGCGCCGCTCTTGCTCACCTTGTCCAGCGAGAACTGCTCGCAGAGCTCTTCCATACTGAAGATTTCCTGCTCGGTGCCGGGATTCCACCCCAGTAGCGCCAGCATATTTACAAAGGCTCCGGGCAGATAACCGCTCTCGCGATAGCCCATAGAAACCTCTCCGTCCGGGGCGTGCCACTCCAGCGGGAACACCGGGAAGCCGAACTTGTCGCCGTCGCGCTTGCTTAGCTTGCCCTGGCCCTGCGGCTTGAGCAGCAGCGGCAGGTGTGCGAACAGCGGCTGGCTGTAGGTCCAGCCGAAGGCGCGGTACAGCAAGAAGTGCAGCGGCAGCGACGGCAGCCACTCCTCGCCGCGAATCACGTGGCTTATCTCCATAAGATGGTCATCCACAATATTCGCCAAATGGTAGGTAGGCAGCGCATCGGCCGACTTGTAAAGCACCTTGTCGTCCAGCGTGGAGGTGTTTATAGTAATGTGGCCGCGGATAATATCGTCCATCTCGACGTCTTCGTTCTCCGGCATCTTGAAGCGGACAACCCACTGCTCACCGGCATCTATGCGGCGTTTCACCTCATCCGCGGGCAGGCTCAAGGAATTCTTGAGACGGCCGCGGGTGGCGGCGTCATAAGAAAAAGTCTCTCCGCGGCTCTCCGCCTCGCTGCGCAGGGCGGCAAGCTCCTCCGCAGTATCAAAAGCGTAATATGCATTGCCGCTCTCTATGAGCTGCATTGCATACTTGAGGTAGATGTCGCGACGTTCGCTCTGGCGGTAAGGGGCGTGCGGGCCGCCTACGCCTACACCTTCGTCTACCTTTATACCGCACCAATCGAGGGCCTCTATTATATACTCTTCTGCACCCGGCACGAAGCGCTGGCTGTCGGTATCCTCTATGCGGAGAATAAAGTCACCGCCGTTGCGGCGTGCAAAAAGATAGTTGTAAAGGGCCGTGCGGACGCCTCCGATATGGAGCGCGCCTGTGGGCGAAGGAGCAAAACGAACGCGTACTTTTCTCATATCTGAAAATAAAAAAAGCCGCCCCATATTATGGGCAGCTGGGGTTTTGGTAGTCGATAGGAGAATCGAACTCCTATTTAGAGATTGAGAATCTCTTGTCCTAACCGTTAGACGAATCGACCGGATAGTTCCCTAATTGGGACTACAAAGGTAGAACAATTTTTTGAAATACCAAATTAATAGTAATTTAGCGGTATGACAAAGATTCTGATGATATACACCGGAGGCACCATCGGTATGGTGCGGGACGCCGCCACCGGCGCGCTGGAGAGTTGCGATTTCGAGAACCTGGCCGCCAACATCCCGGAGCTGGCCCACATAGACGCCGATATAGACGTTATTACCTTCGACACCCCAATCGACTCTTCCGATATGGGGCCGGTGCACTGGCAGCAACTGGTAAAAATCATCAGCGACAACTACGACGCCTACGAAGGGTTCGTGATTCTGCACGGCACCGACACTATGGCCTTCACCGCCTCGGCGCTGAGTTTTATGCTGCAGGACATTGCCAAACCGGTGATTCTGACCGGCAGCCAGCTCTCCGCCCAGGTGATTCGCACCGACGCTAAGGAGAACCTCCTCACCGCCATTGAGATTGCTGCGGCCAAGGACGCCGACGGCGCCCCTATGGTGCCCGAAGTGTGCATTTATTTCCACGACGAACTTATGCGCGGCAACCGCTCCAGCAAGATAAGCGCCAACAACCTGGCGGCCTTCGCTTCCAACAATTACCCCGCCCTGGCCACTACCGGAACCGACATCACATACCACCGGGAATTCATACGTAAACCAAGCTGCAGGCCGTTCACACCGCATTACGCTATGGACGGCGGCATAATAATCCTCTCTCTGTTCCCCGGACTGGAGCAGAACGTGGTGGAGAGCACCCTGGCCAGCGACGCTGTCAAGGGGGTAATTTTCCGCACCTTCGGCAGCGGCAACGCCCCCCAGAACGGCTGGCTGGTGAACTCGCTGTCAAAGGCGGTGCAGAGCGGCAAGACCATAGTGAACATTTCGCAGTGCGCCACAGGAGCGGTGGAGATGGAAAAGTATGTCACCGGGCGGCAACTGCTGGACGCTGGCATAATAAGCGGCCACGACAGCACCGTGGAGGCGGCCCTCACAAAACTTATGTTCCTTATGGGCAAAGGGTTGTCCCAGAGCGAAATACGCCAGGCTATGAACACCTCCCTGGCGGGCGAAATCACCCTCTAGCGGGGGCTCAGCTGCAGCTTCTTTATATCCAGGCAGGCATTGTAGGTGCCGGTCATCTCCCAACCCAGGTCGCACCCAACGACCTCCCAATCGGAGGTTCGGGTCTCCGGCAGAAGTTCCTCCGTCACAGCCATCTTAAGCGCCGGCTCCACGAGCGGCAGCACGTCTACATTCATCTCGACATTCTGCCGCACTTTGGGCAGGCGGCCGTTGCTGCCGGGCATATACAGGGACGATTTGGGGTAGACGGCGAACTCTCCGTCCCCTATTATATCCTTCTTTATGAAGGCCGATTCGCACGCCGCGCCAATGTACCTGTTGTCGAACAAAATGAGTCCGAGGCGGAACATCTTGCCGTATGCAGGGCTCATCCGGTTGTTGTTGCGCAAAACCAGTTGCAGCCTGCAGGTTGCCGCGTGGAACCCTTTGTTGGCAAGGAAACCCATACAATCTTCGTAAGAAGATATCTTATAATTGAAGCTGAGTTTAAGCGAGGTGCAGCGTGAAAGGGCCACGGTGTCGGTGGGGGCGCCGGCGGTCATATGAATCCAGGGCTGGTAGCTGCGGCGGATTCCTTTGTACTCCGCGCTGCCGTTGCACTCCATCTTGAGCGAGCCACGCACCGGATTGACAGTCACCGACTTGGCCAGCAGGTTGCCGTTGCCGGGGGCGGCGAAAAAGTAGCGGTTGCCTACATTGTCAAATTCGTGCTTTGCAATATTGAATTTGGAATTGTACTGCCGCAGCGTCCAAACGGGGGTTGCGGTGGAATCTACCAGAAGAGCTCCGCAAACTGTGTCGGCTGCCGCATCCGGGCAAATCACTGCAAATCCTTTTGAGAACAAAGGGTCGCGGAAAGCGTTGGGCTCCTGCGCCGCTGCAGAGAGCGAAACAAGTGCGAGCAACGCTGCAGTGAGGATTCTTCTATTCATATTGCACGATTTTTGATGAGTTCTACAAAATTAGTACATTTGAACAATATTCAAAAAGCAGCAGATATGAAAAGGTTAGTCCTCTCACTTGCACTTTTGCTGGCCGCGGCAGGTCTGCACGCCGGCACCATAACAAAGTACTTCGACAACCTTAAGAAATTCTCCGGCATACAGATATGCAACTCGTTTGATGCCACGCTGGAGATGGGCGATGATTACCGCGCCAAAGTCACCATAGACACAGACTACGAAGAGTATCTGGACGTGAGCGTGGTGGGCACCGTGCTTTATGTGCGCCTCAAGGAGCCCCCGCGCCGCCTCAAGGACCTCACCCGCAAGACAATGAAGGTGACCATCACCGCTCCTTCCCTCTGCCAGATATATCTCACCGGGGCGTCCCGCCTCAAGAGCGTGGATGAATGGGAGAGCGAAATGGAGCCTTTCACCCTGGAGGTGAGCGGCGCTGCCAAGGCAGAGAAGCTGCGGCTTACGGCGGTCAAACTCAACGCCACCGTTTCGGACGCCACGTCCTGCAGTGTGATTGGCGATTTCGGGGAACTTAACGCGGCCGTTTCCGGCGCCTCCGCCGTCACTTTCAGCGGCGATTTTGAAGATATAGTGGCGGATGTGGGCGGCACTGCCAAAATTACCATCGTAGGCACTGCAGACACCATTGCGAGCGTTTGCAACGGATCTTCTTATCTGGACGCAGCGCAGCTCAACGTGGACAAGGCCAACATTATTTGCAACGGCGCCTCCAAGGCCGTAATAGATGTGAACGAGCGGCTGGAAGTGGATTTGAGCGGCGTCAGCACCTGCCACTACAGCACCAAGAACAACGCTCTCACGGTTGTCCCGTCCGTGAGCCGCGCCTCCAGCTTCAAAAAAATAAACTAATTGCGCTGACGCACCGCCTCGTACATAAATATGGCGGCGGCAACCGAAACGTTAAGCGAACCTGTCTCGCCCGTCATAGGGATGCGGGCCTGAATGTCGCATATATCCAGCACCGAGCTGGAAATCCCCTTCCCTTCGCTGCCCATCACAATTGCGGTGGGCTTTTTAAGATTAATGTCATAGATATAATCGGCCCCTTTCTCCGTGGCTGCGACAACCTGGAACCCGGACTCAAGCATATAAAAAATGGGGATTTTGAGATTCGAGACCTTGGCCACCGGCACACGCAGCAGCGCCCCGGCGCTGGCCTTAACGGCGTCGGCATTGATGGGAGCGCCCCCTTTGGCCGGGATAATAATGCCGTCGAAACCGGCGCATTCCGCAGTACGGGCCACAGCGCCCAGATTGCGAACGTCGCTGACCCCGTCCAGCAGCACGAACAGCGGCGCCGCCTTATGGGCCAGGGCATTTTCTACCATCTCTTCGAAAGAGACATAGTCTATTTGTGAAATATAGGCTACAACCCCCTGGTGGGCACCTTTTGCCAGTTGGTCCAGCTTCTGCACCGGAACCCAGGTGTAGGGAATGTCATATTCCTTTAGCAGCGCGGTGAGGGCGCGTGCCTGCGGCCCGTCAAAGCCTTGCTTGAGGATTACTTTTTCTATTTTGCGACCCGATTTAATGGCATCGGTAACGGGGTGGATGCCGTAGAGAATGCTGCTCATTATTGTTCAAGTTTTTCGGCCAGCGCGGCCCATTCTTCCATTTTAATATCAAGTTCGCGCTTCAGTTCCAAATACTGACGCGTGAGTTCCATTATGTCGTCATTCCCGCCCGGGGCGGAGAGTTCCTTTTCTATTTCCGCCATCTTGGCTTCAAGTTCCGCGATGGCCTTCTCAACGTTGGAGAAGCGGTTTTTGATGCGTGCCAGTTCGCGGCGCGCTTCGCGGTCCATCTGCGAAGAAGGGGCCGCCTTGGCAGCCGGCTGTGCCTGGGGAGGTTGTGCCTGTGCTGCAGAGGGTTGCGGCGCTTTGCGCTCCAACGCTTCGAAATTCTCTATCTTCTTGCGCCGCAGGAAATCGTCCACGCCTCCCAGGTGCTCGCGCACCCTGCCGTCGCCGAACTCGTATATTTTATCTACCAGACCGGTAAGGAAGTCGCGGTCGTGGCTCACCACAATAAGGGTGCCGTCATATTTGGCAAGAGCCTGCTTGAGGACATCCTTGCTGCGGATGTCCATATGGTTGGTGGGTTCGTCCAGCGCCAGCAGGTTGTAGGGCTCCAGCATAAGCCGCGCCATTGACAGGCGAGCCCGCTCGCCGCCGGAAAGCACCGCCACCTTCTTGTCGATATCTTCGCCGCGGAAAAGGAACGCCCCTAGAATGTCGCGCAGCCTCAGGCGCACGTCGCCCACCGCAATGCGGTCCAGTGTCTCGAAAACAGTGTCGTTGCGGTTAAGCACTTCTTCCTGGTTCTGAGCGTAATAGCCAATCTTTACGTTATAGCCTACGGTGGCGCTGCCCTCTATGGGGGTGAGCGCGCCCATCAGCGTCTTCATCATTGTGGTTTTGCCTTCACCGTTGCGGCCGACGAAGGCCACCTTCTCTCCGCGCTTTATCTCCAGATTCGCGCCTGAGAGGATAATTTTGGCAGGGGCGTCGGGATAGCTTATGGAGGCGTCCGTCACCTTGAAGGCCACGTCACCGCTGCGGGGTGCAGGCGGGAACTTGACGGCCAGGGCGCTTTTGTCCTCCACCTCCAGTTCTATGCGCTCCATCTTTTCCAGCGCCTTGATGCGGCTCTGAACCTGGTTGCTCTTTGTGGGTTTGTAGCGGAACCGCTCTATAAATTCCTCCGTTTTCTCTATGGTACGCTGCTGGTTTTCGTAAGCCGCCTTCTGCTGGGCAATGCGTTCCTGGCGCAGCGCCAAATATTTGGTGTAGGGCACTTTATAATCGTGGATGCGCCCCAGCATAATCTCCACCGTGCGGTTCGTGACATTGTCCAAAAAACGGCGGTCGTGCGAAATGAGCACCATAGAACCGTTGAATGTCTGCAGGTAATCTTCCAGCCACTGGATTGACTC
>JAFZYD010000092.1 GCA_017616475.1 Bacteroidales bacterium | reverse complement strand
TGGAAAACGAGGAGGAAGGGGAGAGCGAAGAATACGGAATCGGCACCTTTGTATATTACCGCCGCCTGCCGTTCGATATGAACCGTTTCGACTATTTTGTGGCACGCAACTTCACCCCCAACATAATCCGCGTGAAAGGAATATGCTGGTTTGCAGACGACAACGATATGTCTTATATGTTCGAGAGTGCCGGCCGCCAGAAAAAACTCACCGAGGTCGGATATTGGTACGCAACGGCTCCTGAAGAGGATTTGAAGCGCATTGCAGAGCAAGATCCAAACTTCCTGAGGGACTGGGACGATAAGGTCGGAGACCGTATGCAAAAGCTGGTTTTCATTGGCCAGAACCTGGACAAAGAAAAAATTACCAGAGATTTAGATTTCTGTCTTGTTGTTAAATAAATTTTTCTTATTTAATTTTGTATCAATAGCACATTATTAAAAACAACAGAAATGGGAAAATTTGAAATCACACTCCGCAAGAACGGGGATCCGCAATTTGTTCTTAAAGCAGCCAACGGCCGCGTAATTCTCGCAAGCCAGGGCTACAAGTCAAAGAAATCCTGCCTCGAGGGCATCGATTCCGTTAAGAAAAACGGCCCTCTGGATGAGCGTTTCGAGCGTCTCGTTGCTAAGAACGGCCAGCCTTACTTCAACCTGAAAGCTTCCAACGGTCAGGTTATCGGCACCAGCGAAATGTATTCCAGCGCTTCTGCAATGGAGAAAGGCATCGCTTCCGTTAAGACAAATGCTGCAGATGCAGAGGTTGTAGACCTCTCCCTCTAACGCTTCTTGCGGTAAATAAAAATACGGCGCGAATTTTTCGCGCCGTATTTTTTTTGTCTGTTTTTAAAAACCTACAGTTCGGAATACCTCGGGGAGTAGGTGTCGCCCAGGGCGGGGTTGCCGGTGGTCAGACCCTTCTTGAGCCACTTGACGCGCTGTGCACTGGTGCCGTGGGTAAATGAATCGGGCACTGTGCGGCCGTAGGATTTCTTTTGCAGATAGTCGTCACCAATCTTGCTGGCCACGTTCAAACCCTCTTCAATGTCGCCGTCTTCCAGCGAGCCCCACTGCTTGTTGTCGTAGTAGGCCCAGATGCCGGCATAGAAATCGGCCTGGAGCTCCAGCCGCACGCTGAGTTCGTTGGCGGTCTTTTCGCTGCTGCGCTGGCGCTGCTGGTTCACTTTGTTAAGGGTGCCGAGCAAGTACTGCACGTGGTGGCCGACCTCGTGTGCAATTACATATGCCCACGCAAAATCTCCGCTGGCGCCAATCTGTCGGTCCATATCCTTGAAGAAGGAGAGGTCCAGATATACGCTCTGGTCTGCGCTGCAATAGAACGGGCCGGACTGCGAGGTCGCTCCGCCGCAGCCGCTCTGCACGCTGCCGTCAAAAATGACCAGCTTGGGCGGGGTGTATGTGAGGCCGTTCTGCTTGAAGATGGCGGTCCAAACATCTTCCGTGCCCGCCAGGATGGTGGCAGCGAAATTGTAGAGGTCGCGGTCTTCCTGACTCTCCTGATATTCTGTCTGGGGGTTGAGGGAACCGTCGTTGGTGTAGGTGAGCACCTGTGAAGGGTCCTGCCCGGTGAGGAGCAGAATGAGCCCGACGATAATGATGCCTCCAAGGCCCAGGCCGCCTCCGATGGCTGCGCCTTTGCCGGTGCGGCGGTCTTCAACATTTGTACTTTGTCTTCTTCCTTCTAGTTGCATAGTGTTAGGTGTTTAATAAATACAAATATACTAAAAATCGATTTTTTTCATACCTTTGCACCCCAGTGTGCAGAATTTTTTGATTTTTTTTGCATCAGGAAAAACTTAATTATATGAAATTACTGCAGGAAAAGCTTTCGCAATTCACACTCCCCAAGGAGTTGAAGGACGCAGGCATTTACCCTTATCACCGCGCCATCTGCAGCGAGCAGGGCGACGAGGTAATTATAAACGGCAAGAAGGTCCTTATGTTCGGTTCGAACAGTTATCTGGGCCTTACCAACGATCCCCGAGTTAAAGAAGCGGCCATCGAGGCCGTCAAAAAATACGGAACCGGTTGCGCCGGCTCCCGCTTCCTGAACGGCTCCCTGGATATACATGAGCAGACGGAGAAGCGTCTTGCCAAATTTGTGGGCAAAGACGAGGCTATTATTTTCTCTACCGGATTCCAAGTTAATCTTGGCGTTGTTTCGTGCCTTTGCGGCCGCAACGATTATATTTTGCTGGACGAGCGCGACCATGCTTCCATAATTGAAGGCCGCCGCCTTTCTCCAGCAACCCATCTCAAATTCCGCCACAACGATATGGCGAGCCTTGAGAGCAAGCTGCGCAAGTGCGAAAGCGACAAAATCAAGCTCATCGTGGTGGACGGCGTTTTTAGTATGGAAGGCGATGTCGCTCCCCTCAAGGATATAGTCGCCCTTGCAGAAAAATACCAGGCAGCGGTGATGGTAGACGAGGCGCACGGCATAGGCGTGTTCGGCCCTAACGGTCAGGGCGTCTGCTGGGCGCAGGGCGTCACCAAGGATATCGATCTGATAATGGCCACCTTCAGCAAGAGTTTCGCCTCGCTGGGCGGCTTTATCGCCACCGACTCCGTCACTGCGGAATTCATCCGCCACCAGGCCCGTTCTTATATATTCAGCGCCAGCGCAACGCCGGCCGCCATCGGCGCGGTAAACGCATCACTGGACATTATGGAGAGCGAACCGGAGCGCATCCAGCACCTTTGGGACATAACCAAGTTCGCCATCGATGGTTTCCGCAATATGGGCTGCGAGATTGGCAACACATCCACACCCATCATCCCGCTGTACATCCGCGACAATGAGAAGACATTCCGCGTTACCAGCGACTTGTTTGACGAGGGGCTGTTCGTGAATCCCGTGGTTTCTCCGGCAGTGCCTTCGGAAGACACTCTTATCCGCTTCTCGCTTATGGCGACTCATTCGCAGAAGCAGGTCGAGTTTGCACTTGAGAAGATCCAGAAGGTCTTCAAGAAATATAACATTATCTAAATATGGATTCCAAGCGCGCACAGGTAGTCCTCCTTACGGGGGGCTCTTCCGGCATTGGTGCCGAAACCGCCCGCCTTCTGGCCGACGCCGGATATAAGGTGTATGCCGGTTCCCGCCGAGGCACCGTCACTGCAGAATGCGAGGGGAGGGTGACGCCCGTCACACTCGATGTCAATAACCAGGAGAGTGTAGAAAAGGCGGTGTCCGATATAATCGTCAAGGAAGGGCGCATCGATGCCCTGGTTTGCAACGCGGGCAACGGCATCGCCGGGGCAGTAGAAAACACTACCGTCGAAGAAGCCAAATATCAGTTCGAAACTTGCTTCTTCGGGGCGCACCGCGTCGTTAAGGCGGTCCTGCCGCATATGCGCGAGGCCGGGCAGGGCAGGATTGTCGCCGTTAGCAGCGTGGCCGCGTGCGTCCCCATCCCTTACCAGACTTTCTACAGCAGCGCCAAGGCCGCCGTGCTCATCTATACCAAGGCCCTTTCGCTGGAGGTCAAACCTTTCGGCATACAGTGCTGCAGCATCCTGCCTGGCGACACCAAGACCGGCTTCACCGCAGCGCGCAAGGTCACCAAGGAGTCGGAGGACCCGTCCAGCGTCTATTATGAGACACTCAAGAAATCGGTGGGCCGAATGGAACACGACGAGCAGAACGGAATGCCCGCGGCCAAAATTGCCAAGGCGGTAGTGCGCCAACTCGGCCGCCG
>JAFZYD010000091.1 GCA_017616475.1 Bacteroidales bacterium | reverse complement strand
GTGGTCAACAACGACTGGAAACTGGATAATCATTCGCTCCCTGCGATTGAAACCGATGAGGACGGGTATTTCCCTTCTGTCTTCAAAGTGCTGCACGAGAATGGCATTAAAACCGCCTATTACTGGAACTGGGGGCCGCTGATTTATCCCATCAACCAGAAGTGGCTTGACGATAAGCTTGAAGCTGCGGACGAGGAGTACAATGTGCTGTGTGACAGGGCTATGGAATATATCTCCGCCAACCGTGACAGCAAGTTGTTCGTATTCTTGTACAACCTGCATACCGACCATATAGGGCACACTTATGCCTGGATGAGCCCGGAATATATCAAATCCATAGAGGAGGGTGACGAGCAGGTCGGCCGCGTGGTTGATTTCCTCAAGAAAGAGGGCCTGTTCGAAGAGTCGCACCTGATGTTCATTTCCGACCACGGTGGCATAAACTATGGCCACGGCGGAACTACTCCTGAGGAAATGACCGTGCCCTGGGTCATCCAGGGCCCCGGCATCAAGGAGGGCTTCACCATTGAAGAACCCAACAACACGGTAAATACAGCCAGCACCGTGCTAAAACTTTTCGGACTTGAGCAACCCCTCAGTTGGACCGGAGAAGTCCCGATGACTATCTTCGGGTAGTAATATTGCATTTTACCAGGCGCGGCAATCGCTGCCAGATGTTGTTTTAAGGCGGTTCGTTGCGCTTGGTGAGGCCTGGAGGGTGGCACCAGGGGCAACAAGCAGCGTCCGGAGCACTTCTGGCCGCACATTACGCGCTCGGTGAATGTCGAAATCTTTATATATTTGCAAATGGATAAATCCGAACAGAATGAAGGACCTTATTGTAAATAGTCTCAAAGAGCATTTGGCCGTGACCGAGGCCTTTGTGAACGACCCGGCGACCGTTAAAAGCATAGACCGGGCGGCTAAAGTGATTGCCGATTCTATTAAAGCCGGCGGCAAGGTGATTACCTGCGGCAACGGCGGCAGTTTGTGCGATGCTACCCATTTTGCGGAGGAGCTCACCGGGCGGTTCCGCGACAGCCGGGGCCCGCTGCCGGCGATGGCCATAAACGACCCGGCCCACATCACCTGCACAACCAACGATTATTCTTTTGAGGATATTTTCTCCCGCTGCGTGGAGGCCCTGGGCCGGGAGGGCGATGTGCTGTGCGGTTTTTCTACCAGCGGCACATCAAAGAATGTGGTGAAGGCCGCAGACAAGGCAAAAGAGAAGGGGATGAAGGTAATCGGCTTTACTAAGGCCGGCGAGACGCCGCTGGCAGCCCTGTCCGACGTGACAATCGCCGTGCCCCACAATGGCTACAGCGACCGCATTCAGGAGATGCACATCACCGCCGTGCATATCCTTATAGAGGTGGTGGAGAAGCTGCTGGCATAAACGCGGCGCGAGGGACCGCAAACAAAAAACCGCAACCGGGAACGGCTGCGGTTTTTTGCGTAAATAACAAGTCCTTATTTGAGGCTCTGCGCTACGGACACTGCAACTGCAACGGTTGCGCCAACCATAGGGTTGTTGCCCATACCAAGGAAGCCCATCATCTCCACGTGTGCGGGAACGGAAGAGGAACCTGCAAACTGGGCGTCGCTGTGCATACGGCCCAGGGTGTCGGTCATACCGTAGGAGGCGGGGCCGGCTGCCATATTGTCCGGGTGCAGGGTACGGCCTGTGCCGCCGCCGGAAGCTACCGAGAAGTACTTCTTGCCTGCAAGCACGCGCTCTTTCTTGTAGGTGCCTGCAACGGGATGCTGGAAGCGGGTAGGGTTGGTGGAGTTGCCGGTGATGGAGATGTCCACGTTCTCTTTCCAGAGAATTGCAACGCCCTCGCGGACATCGTCGGCGCCGTAGCAGCGCACGCCGCCGCGAACACCGTCGCTGTAGCGGGTCTCGTTCACGATATTGAGTTCACCGGTGCCATAGTCGAACTGAGTCTGGACATAGGTGAAGCCGTTGATGCGGGAGATAATCTTGGCGGCGTCCTTGCCAAGGCCGTTGAGAATAACGCGCAGGGGTTTCTGGCGCACCTTGTTTGCCATTTCGGCAATTTTGATTGCGCCTTCGGCTGCAGCGTAGGATTCGTGGCCGGCCAGGAATGCGAAGCATTCGGTCTCTTCGCTAAGCAGGCGGGCTGCCAGGTTGCCGTGGCCAAGGCCCACTTTGCGGTCGTCTGCCACACTGCCGGGGATGCAGAATGCCTGGAGGCCTTCGCCGATTGCCTCGGCTGCTTCGGCTGCACTCTTCACGCCCTTCTTAATTGCAATGGCTGCGCCTACAACGTAGGCCCATTTTGCGTTTTCAAAGCAGATTTTCTGGGTGTCTTCGCAAATCTTGTAGGGGTCGATGCCCTTTGCATCGCAGATTGCCTTTGCCTCGTCTATATCTTTGATACCATATTTGTTGAGAGCTGCATTGATCTGATCAATACGACGCTCGTAGCTTTCGAAAAGTGCCATAGTTCTTACTCTTTACGGGGGTCGATATATTTCACTGCATCATTGAAACGGCCGTAAGTGCCCTTTGCCTTCTCTATGGCTTCGGGGCCTGTTGCGCCTGCCTTGAGAGCGTCCATAAGTTTGCCGAGGTTGACAAACTCATAGCCGATAACTTCGTTGTTGGAGTCCAGGGCCATACGGGTGCAATAGCCCTCGGTCATCTCCAGGTAGCGGGAACCCTTGGCCT
>JAFZYD010000090.1 GCA_017616475.1 Bacteroidales bacterium | reverse complement strand
AGGTATGGCAGCCCAGCTGGGTCACGATGCCGTAACTGTCTGCTGCGCCATTGCAAACCGATATGCCGGTGAGAGCAACACAGATTATAAGCCCTTCGTGGAGAAGATGATACGCCAGTCTCTGGATACCCTCGCTACTCTTTAAGACTGTTTTCGTAATCTTTCAGCAGACGCACTGCTTCTGGACAGAGGAGCAGCAGCGCAATCACATTGATCCAGGCGGTGAGGCCGACACCCACATCGCCCAGTTGCCATATTACGTTGGCTTCGCGCGTGGCACCGAAAACAACCATTCCCAGCAGCGCCAGGCGGAATACCCATATCGCTACCTTCTCTGCCTTGGCATTGCCTTTCTTGTGCTCGAAGATGTGCATAATGCTGGACTCTCCGTAAAAGTAGTCGGCCATAATGGTGGTGAATACGAAGAAGATCATCGCTATGCTCACGAACGTGCTGCCGAAGCCGCTCAGCACGCTGTCCACGGCCGCCTGCGTATAGCCGACGTAGTTATTTCCCAGGGCGGCGTTGTACGAAACCAACATCTCGCCGGTCTTGGCGTCCAGAATGTTGTAGTTGCCGGAACAGAGAATCATCAGCGCCGTGGCGGTACAGATCAGAAGTGTGTCGACATACACGCTGAAGGCCTGCGCCAGTCCCTGCTTGGCGGGGTGTGATACGGCCGCCGATGCTGAAACGATGGCGCCGCCGCCTTCGCCCGCCTCATTGGAAAAAATGCCGCGCTTTACTCCCATCATAATGGTAGATCCAAGGATGCCGCCCGCCACCGGCTGGATGCCGAAGGCGCCGGTTACAATCATCTTGAGTACGTGAGGCACACTATCTATATGGTGGGCGATGACTATTACGGTGATGACCAGATAGCCCAGCGCCATAAACGGCGTTACTATCGACGCTACCCGGGAAATGCTCTTGATACCGCCGATAATTACCAATGCCAGTACGAATGCCAATGCCAAGCCGCTGTAGAGGGGATTGATACCGAATGAATTGCCTATCGCCCCCGTCATTCCGTTGGACTGAACCGGGGCCAGAAACAGGCCGTAGCCTATGATACAGCAAATGGAAAAGACAACTCCCAGCCAGGGGAGTTTGAGCCCTTTCTCTATGTAACTGGCAGGGCCGCCGCGGAATCCGGTAGGGTGGTGGAACTTGTACTTTTGGGCCAGAGTGGATTCCACGAAGGCAGTGGAGGCTCCGAAGAATGCTATCAGCCACATCCAGAATACCGCCCCCGGGCCGCCAAGGGCAATTGCAGTAGCGACGCCCACAATGTTGCCTGTGCCGACACGGCCCGATAGAGCCACGCAGAAGGCCTCGAAAGACGAAATGCCGTGCTTGGAGCCGTCTTCTGACTTTTCTTTGGGCGCAAACAGACTGCGGAGCATAAGACCGAACCGCCGAACCTGAACGAACCTGGTCCGGAAGGAGAAATACAGACCGGCACCCACCAGCAACACCACCAGAGCGGGGCTCCAGATGATGTTGTTCAATGTGGATACGATCTTGTCTATCATAATCTTACTTGCTCTTTCTAAGTCGGTCTAAGGCGTGTTCCAGACTTTCTGTAGGCTCTATTATGTTATAATCTTTCCAGAAGTCGGGATCGGTGAATTCCGCCGCCTTGTCGCTCAGTATGTCGCTGGTACGGAACATTTCTGAACGTGCAATGGGGATTGCCTCGGGGCGTACATCGGTGACTACCAGTTCGTTGATAGCGGTATAACTGGTAGCGAACAGCCGTTTCTTCCAATCGCAGTTGAAACGGAAGGTAGATCTGAAATATGAGAGTCTGGCGAAATCTCCGTTGTAGCTGTAGTTTAGCACGATTGACATCTCCTTGGGCGTAAGCCGCAACGTGAGCGGTTTGCGCACCACAATCTTGCGGATGGCCTTGCCTGTATCGGACATATCCAGAGACATTTCTATCCTGGTAAAGAGCAGTTTCTCGCAGTCGATGTACATAGTGCCGTAGTAAAGGGCGTCGTCGTAGTCACCTGGGCAGGGCTGAAACTTGATTACAAACTGCTGGCGGCCGTTGATGTATGCCGGCGCGTCCATCAAAAAGTTGTACCGGCCGATGGCTTCGTAGCCAAACAGGATGTCCGGATTCTTTACCACATCCAGATATGCAGCCTGCGCAGGGCCTCCCTGCACTTTTACGCTGAGGGTGTCAGATTTTCTCTGGCTGATGAGCACGCGGCTCTTTTCCAGTGCTGTCCGGTCGCTTCTTACACCGTCTTCATAGTCGGTCTTGTACATCCTTGCCACTGCCTCGGAAATGTACGTGTATCTGGTTTTCTTGCGAATGGTCTCGCGGTAGAAGCATTCCAGGAGTTCCGGATGGTCGCTGTAGTTGGACGGAATCCTTCTGATGGCGGAGCGTACTATCTCCAGTGGGTTGCCGGAGAAGATGGTAGCTCCTTCCAAAGTGTAAGATTCGGGGACAAGGCGTATTTTCAACGGCGAATTGTGGGAGATGTCGCATACGGCCGTCCTGTATCCGAGAAATGATACCTGAACGGTATTGAAATCTTCTGACGACTTGATAACAAACCTGCCGTCGGCGTTCGTGACGGTGGCATTGTTGGTGCCGGGAATAGCTACCAGGGCGGATTCAATCGCACGGCCGGTTTCTGCATCCACAACGGTTCCCTCTGCGGACCAGGCCAGCCGCGATACTTCGTTCTGCGCCCCGAGTGTCAGGAAGCAGAAAATCAGAACTGATATTGTTAAGATACGACGGACCATTCACCTACAAATATAGGGAATAAAACCCAGCGCATCACAAAAAAAGTCGCTGACTTATCAGCGACCTTTTTATTTATTCTACCATTTTGACAGGTTTTGCTTCAGAACCGGGAGCATGCGGCATTTCGTGTCTTGCCGAGTCCGGTCTATGGTGTCTGTGACCGCCACCGGGCATAGGACCCATAGTGCTGTCGGGACGGAATCCCTCGGGACCGCCGGGGCCGAAGCCAGGACCGCGTCCGTGACCGCGCCTTTCACGCATCTGCTGCATCTTTATAAGGCGTTCCTGCTCTGCCTTTACCCACTTGCCGTACTGTTCCTCGGTGAGGATCTTACGGAGTTTCTTATCCTTTTTAAGACGGGATTTCTCGTGTGCTTCACGCAGCTCCTTCATCTGTTGCTCCGAGAGGGGAGTGAATTCGCTGTTAGCCTTGGCCATATCCCTTTCGAACTGGGCACGGCTTCTGCCGGGCGCACCGGGACCGCCGGGGCCGAAACCGGGACCCATCGGACCCATCGGGCCACCGAAACCACGGCGTCCCATAAACAGGGAATCAGCCTCCATTTCCTTGAGTTCCTTGAGGTTGAGCTTGTAAATCTTCTTGTACTGCTTGTCGGTGAGAGTGAGCATACGGTCCATCATATCTGTCATTTGATGGGCTCTCTGCTGAACGGTCATCTTGGGACGTTCGGGACGTTCTTTCATTTCACCGGGGAAACCCTCCGGCCTTTGGGGCGGTTCGGGCCTGTCGTTCTGTGCCATCATCACAAACGGCATTGCTGCCAATGCGACGGTTGCAAAAAGTTTGAATACCTTATTCATAAATTGTTTCAAATTGATGTTCTGGCAATTTAGATGCAAAAAAAGGCAGTTGGTTTAACGGCCGCCGAATTATTTGAGCTCAAATATCCTGACGGGCTGCGCATCCGTAGAGGTACTCTGTTCGCCGTCTCCCTGGCTGGCCCGCTGCACAAAGATATCGAGTATGCGATCTTTGTTCCAACGCTCGTAGTCGAAGCTGGGCTCCCAGGCATCCACGGCGTCCAAATTCAAATCGCGAACTTGCCAGGTTGCCAGATCTTCGCTGTAGGCCAGACTCACCCGGCGGCCGCGGTCGATGTCGCGGAAAATCATCATAGTGCGCCTCCCGTCGCTGACAATTTGCGGGCGGGAAATGGGTATGGCTTTAGTGCCGATGCCGGAGAGCGAGAACGAGGAAATGCGCTCGCCAACCTGCACGCAGCGCCAGGCGGAGCCGTCGAGATATACCAACCGGTACTGCGGCACGCTTTCGCCCTGCGAACGCCAGTAAGTTGCGATGTAGGGGTGGCCGGCTGCGTCCGCTGTCATAGAGGTCTGGTTAATCATTTCGCTTTTTTGCGGCACCGGCCAGGCGACTTCGGCATTATCTACGGTTATCGGAAGGGTGTAGCGCGTGCCGTTGCTGCGCTGCCAGCTGACGCCGCCGTCGCGGGAGACGGCATAGCAAAGGTCGTGGTTTGTGGCCACGTCGCCGGTCTCCCTCCAGACCCAGGAAAGGTATATGACATCGGCAGCGTCCATATACATCTGCCAGTAGGCATTGCGGCTCCCCTCCCCGGAAAGAAGATTGTCCTGCACCCGGGACCACTTGCGGGTCGCAATTGCGTACCTGTTGAGCACCAAGTTGCCGGAGCCGGACACCCCGTCGCGATATGCGAACAGCAAATCTCCGTTGGAGAAGCGGCGGAATTCCGGATAGGTGACATTCTTCTCCGCCGAAGCGTCAATCATTTCGTCCAGCACTTCGAAATCCACCTCGTACGGCGTTTTGCTGCGGGCGTAGCGGAGGCGAGTGCCGTGCTGGTTCCAACTGACGTGCAGATATCCGTCGCCGTCCAGGCCCAGACTGATGATGTTATGGGCATCGGCCACCGCCCCCTTTAGCGTTGTGGCCAGAGTCTCCCACGGGCCGTCCGGATTTATCTTTCTGCGGGCTATGTTGATTACGCCCGAAGCGTCGTACCAGGAGGCGAACTGCCGGTTGCCGTCACTGACAATTGAGGCAGCCCGGAACACCGCCACATTAACCGACGTTCCGGCATAGCCGTTACCGAGTATGAATTCCAGAACCGGTTCTTCTTGAGGGTCCGGCTCCGCATAGGCTGCCTGAACCACGGTGACAGTTTCTTTGGCCTCGGGGGTTACTATTGTCACCTGCGCCTGCCGCTCGGCTCCGGACAGGTTCTCCTGAACAATCAGGACCGCGGTTTCTTTTGCAACCGACTTTGAGTCGGGCGCCCAGGAAAGCCAATCGTCCTGAGTCTGAATAAGATAGTCCTGATTGGTAACAAAAGCTAAATAAAGAGAGCCGCCCTCTGCAGCTATGGTGTAAACATCCTGGCAAGGTATAAGCACCGCGGCTTCCGGCTGCGGCTTTGAGTTGCACGCCCAAAGTATGCACGTCAAAAGCAAAAGCAGGAGCAGTCTCTTCATATCATAAAAAAAGCTATACGATGTGGGAAACCCACCAGTCGCGGTCGCCTTCCAGCAAATCTACCGGAGGGATTTCTATAAGGGTGTAGCAACCGGGCTTCTGGCGCATCACGGCGCGGGCGGCGGCCACCAGAATCTGGCCGGTGAGCGCCGGGTTGTTGATGCTCATAGTAAAGCGGAAGTTCTGGTTCTGGGTTTTGCCGGACACGCCCTTGCGGATAAGATTCACTCCGTGGCCCATATCTTTGAGGGCGTCCACGCTCTCCACCTGCATCACATGGGTTTCGTCCGATGCAAAGTAAGGGTCCGCCTTTACGGCGGCGGCTATCTTTTCGAAATCATAACCGGGTTTTACCTGAACATAAACCATACGGCGGTGCACCCCCTCACCGGTTGGGATTGTCATAGACAGCGCATCCTCGACACCGTCGACAGCCTTGACCGCCACCGAATGGCCCATACTCATACCGGGGCCGAAGTTGGTGTAGGTGATGCCCTTGGGTGCGCAGGCCTGCAGAATGGCACGCACCATAGAGTCGGTGCCGGGATCCCAGCCGGCGGAGATTATGCAGGCTTTGCCCGCCTCCTTAGCCTTGGCGTCAAGTGTGGCGCGAAGGGCGCTTATCTTGGTGTGGATGTCAAAACTGTCCACTGTATTAATGCCCAGCGACAGAGCCTCCAAAGCGTGTTCCTCTACCTTGCGGGTGGGAGTTGCAAGAATCGCAACGTCCACATTGTCAAGCTCTTTCAAAGATGTAACAACTTTGTAACCCGCGAGTTCTGCGGGAACGTCCGCCGCATTGCGGCGCACAATTCCTGCAATTTCGAAATCGGCCGCCTGCTGCAGCGCTTCAATTGTATATCTGCCAATATTGCCGTATCCTACTACGGCTGCGCGAAACTTTTTCATATTAAAGTATGCCTAAATCTTTCAACGTTTTTTCCATAAGGAGCATTGTGCTCTCCTGCGCCGGAACCAGCGGCAGTCGCAGTTCGTTCTCTATCATCCCCATAAGGTAGAGGGCCGCCTTGGCGGGAATGGGGTTGCTCTCCACGAAGCAGTTCTTGAACAGGTCGAAAAGCCTGTGGTGGATCGGTCGCGCGGTGGGCAGGTCGTTGGCCATCATCGCCTCGGTCATAGCCACCAGTTCGCGCGGCACGATGTTGGACGCAACGCTTATTACGCCAGCCGCGCCGGTCGCCATAAGCGAGAGGGTTTCATCGTCGTTGCCGCAGAGCACGCTGAACCCTTCGGGCGCCTTTGCGATTATCTTGGAAATTTGGTCGTAGTTGCCGGAGGCCTCTTTAACGGCGATTATGTTGGGGTGCTCCGCCAGACGCAGGGTGGTCTCTGCGCTTATGTTCACGCCAGTACGCCCCGGCACATTGTAAAGCACGACCGGCTTCGGGGCAAAATCGGCCACCGCAGTAAAATAGGAGTAAAGGCCGTCCTGCGACGGTTTGTTGTAGTAAGGAGTCACCACCAGGAACGCGTCGGGCTCGTACGGAGCCAGAATCTCGATGTTGTTGCGGGTCATCACTATGGAGTTGGTGCCCACACCCACCATCACCGGACGCCCTTTGGCGTTGGCTTTGGCAATCTGGAGAATCTTGATGCGCTCTTCGTCCAGCAGGCACGGAGTCTCGCCGGTAGTGCCCAGCGGCACCAGGAAGTGCACGCCCGCGTCAATCTGGAATTTGACAAGTTTTTCAAAAGCTTTGTAGTCTACCTCTTCGTTTTTGAAGGGGGTTATGAGTGCGGTTCCGCATCCTTTTAATGTGAGATTATCCATAGCTTTCGAAAATTAAAACAATAAATCTTTGAATTCGTGTACTCCGCTTATGTTCTCGGTCATAAGCGCAGCCGCCACAGCACCCTCCGCCAGCCCTTCGCGGGAGAAGGCCTCGTGGCTTATGGTTATCTTGTCGCAGTGGCTCGTGAGAGTGAGGGTGTGGATGCCCGGCACCTCCCCTATCCTCTGCGAGGTTATGGGGGTGTGGTAGCCGCCCGCCTCGTCCACAATCTTGCCCAGGGAGATGGCGGTGCCGCTGGGGGCGTCCAACTTGTGTATGTGATGTATTTCTTCTATCGCAGTTTGGTACTCTCCGGCGCCCGAAGCCATTTTGGAGACCAGAGCAGCTGCAGCGAACAAAATGTTGACTCCGACGGAGAAATTGGAAGCGTAAATCATTGTAGCTCCGCACTTTTCAAAGTAGCCGGTCACTTCGCTTGCTATGTCGTTCCAGCCGGTGGTACCTACAACCGTGGCTTTGAAATTCTCCGCCAGGAACTTGTAGTTGGCCTTGAATGCGTCCGGGGTGGTGAAGTCTATGCAGACGCACTCCCGCGCCAGCGCCGGGTCAGTGGAGGTGATGTCCTCGCTGCAGGCGGCGACTTCGATGCCGCGGCGCTTCAGCACATCTTCTATCATATGGCCCATACGGCCGTATCCGCTTATAATAACCTTAATCGCCATTTTCGAAGAATACTTTGTGAAGATTGCGGATTACGGTAATCATTTCCGGACGGTCCACCACGATGCTCAAATTGAGGAACGAAGAGCCCTGCGACATCATATATATTTTGCTGTCGCTCACCGCCTCAAAAACAGAAGCAACGGCGCCCTTGACACCGATAATGTTTTTGCCGGTTATGCTCACCTGGCTTTTGTCGCGGTCCACGGTGATATTGCCGAACTTGGCCAGATCCTTGACCAGCGGGTCAATCTGGACCTTGGCATCGACCGTAACGGAGACGCTGGCCTCGGAGGTGCTTATCATATCGACCGACACGCCGTGCTGCGCGAACACCGCGAATATCTTGGCCATCACGCCGGAGGTGTTTATCATTTTAGGCGAATAGATGTTTATCACCCGTATGTTTTCGTTGTAGGAGATACTCTTGACGCCGTCGAATATGCAGCTGCTGTTGAGCACCACGGTGCCTTCGACCTCCGGCTTCATTGAATTGAGCACGTACAGCGGAATGTTTTTGGTTGCCGCTGGCTCAATGGAGAGCGGGTGAAGGACCTTGGCCCCGAAACGCGCCAGTTCGGCCGCCTCTTCGTAGGAGAGTTTGCCGATGCCCTTGGCGCTGGGCACGAGGTTGGGGTCTGCGGTGCAGACGCCGTCCACGTCGGTCCAGATTTCTATGCGGTCGGCATCCAGCACCATACCGAGCAGCGAAGCGGAATAGTCGCTGCTGCCGCGGCCCAGGATGGTAGGATCGCCCTCTATGGTAACACCCATAAAGCCCTGCGTAAGAACCACATCGGCATTCTTGAAGGCCTTTTCCACAACGCCGATGGCGCGTTTGGCCACTTCGCCGACCTCCGGCATAGCGCACAAGTGGTCGCCGGTGGTAATCATAAAGTGGCGCGCGTTAACCAGGGCGGTCACCAGCCCCAGGGCGTTCATCATAAAGCCCAGTATGTTAGATGACAGGTATTCGCCGCAGGAAAGCATATAGGCCTTGTCCGCGTCGGGTATCTGCCCGCCCATATGCGCCTTTGTGAGCGTCCAGAGCGAGTTGCAAAGTTTGTCTATGGTATTGTTTATGTCGGTGGTGTCGGGCGTGGGGCGTTTTGTGTCGACGGTGGTTGCCAGCTCGTCGACAATGTTTTTATGCCGGTCTTTGAGGGCGCTTATAATTTGTTCCGCCTGCTCTTTTTCCCCCTGCTCGGTAAGGTCCACCAACTGGTGCAGCGAGTTTGTGACGCCTGCGCAGGCAGATACCACCACGACGGGCTTGCTGCGCAGTTTTTTTGAGATGATGGAGATTGTTCTCCGCATTGCGACGGCGTCTGCGATGGACGTGCCGCCAAATTTCATTACTATCATCGATTATAATATTTCACCCGGCTAAAGTAGTAATAAATCGGCTTATGAGAGAGGTTTTGAAGAAAAAAGTTATAAATTTGTATTCTCCGGAAGAAGGAATTCATTTAACTTATAACTATTATACAATGAGAAGCATTAAATTATTTGTGATGTGTCTTTTGCTGGGCGCGCTTGCAGTGTCTTGCAAAAATGCTCCCAAAGAGGAGAAAACTCCCATCGGCGTGCAGTTGTACAGCGTCCGCGGCGATATGGAAAGTGATTTTTACGGCACCCTCAAGGCCATCAGCGAGATGGGCTACGACGGTGTCGAATTCGCCGGCCTGTTCGGCAACACTCCCGAGCAGGTAAAGGCGTGGTGCGAGGAACTCGAGTTGAACCCGATTTCTGCACACGTCCCGCTGGTAGATATGATAGACGATATCGACGGCGTGATTGAAACTTACAAGGCAATCGGCTGCAAGTATCTCGTGGTGCCCTACGTTACCGAAGAGCGTCGTCCAGGTGCGGAGAAGTTCGAGGAGACCGTAGGCGTCATTGGCGAAATCGCCAAGAAGGTGAAGGATGCCGGCTTGACCCTGCTCTACCACAACCACGATTTTGAATTCAAGACCCTGGAAGACGGCACGTACGGCCTCGATTATCTTTACGCTACCGTTCCTGCAGACCTTCTGCAGACCGAGCTCGACCTTTGCTGGGTCAAGTATGCCGGCGAAGATCCCGCCGAGTTCCTGCGCAAATACAGCGGCCGAGCCCCCGTGGTTCACTTCAAAGATTATTTCTTTGAGGGCGAGAAAGAGGGCGACCCGTATGCTTTGATTGGTATGGAGGAAGAGGCCGAACAGCTCAAGAGCACATTCGAGTTCCGCCCTATGGGCTGCGGCGTGCAGGACGTTCAGTCCCTTCTGGATGCTTTCAAGGATGCCGGCAGCGACTGGATCATTGTGGAGCAGGACGAGCCCAGTATGGGTCTGACCCCTATGGAGTGCATCAAGAAGAGCATCTGCAACCTGCACCATATGATGTGCCCCGGCGACTGCTGCAAAGAAGCCGAGGGTGAGTGCTGCAAGGACGGTGAGCACAAATGCTGCAAGGACGGCGCTGCCGAAGGCGACTGCTGCAAAGACGGCGAGCACAAATGCTGCAAGGACGGCGCTGCCGAAGGCGACTGCTGCAAAGAATAGTCCCTCCCCCGCTGCAACCAACACAGGCCAGCCCCTCCGGCTGGCCTGTGTTGCGTTCAGATGTGCCCGCCGTCCCAGATTCAAGGGCACATGGCGCGCAGTCGGAGGTCGGCAGTTGCTGCTGGAGGATGTCTCCACCCACGGAGTCATATAGTGGGAGGGGCCCGCAAGATGCTAGTTATCGCGTAGCGATGACGCTCGCCTGCAGGCGATAGCGGAAGCCGAGCAGGGCTGGCCCGCGCGATAGCAAGGCTGTAGCGGCGGGTCCGGGCGGAGCCCGGTATTATGTCTGGGAGGGACGTAGCGAGCGCCGTCAGGCGCGAGAGAAGCTCCTCCAGCAGCAAGCTGCCGCCGGAGCGGAGCGGCGCCGAAGTAAACGCGGCTTTAGCCTTCGAGAATCTGGGCTGCGGCGTTTTTGGTGTCAACCTTTTCGATGATGCGGGTAAGGACGCCATCCTCGTCAAAGATGAAGGTGCGGCGCAGGGTGCCGAGCACCGTCTTGCCGTACATCTTCTTCTCTCCCCAGGCTCCGAAATCCTGCAGCATCTGTGTAGATGTGTCGGCCAGCAACCGGAACGGCAACTCGTATTTTGCGCGGAAACCGGAGTGGCTCTTGGCGCTGTCCTTGCTTACTCCAACCACATTGTAGCCCGCCGCCGTCAGCGCCGCGTAATTGTCGCGCAGCGAGCACGCTTCGGCCGTACAGCCGGAAGTATTATCCTTCGGATAGAAATAAATGATGGTCTTGCGGCCCTTGCCAATAAAATCGGCCGAGCTAACCATAGCGCCGTCCTGGTCCATAACCTCGAACTGCGGCATCTTGTCTCCAATCTTAAGCATATCGTATCGTATTAATTGTCATTCTTACAAATTTCCCCTTTGAGCCAGGCCTGCCGCTCCGCCTCCGGGAAGCGCTCGATGGCGTAGCGCAACATAGTGCGCGGCATCGTTTTATATCTGGGTACAAGGTAGTTGCGGAGGGATTCGCCGTCGCGCTTGCCCGCCTCGCGCAGCAGCCAACCCACCGCCTTTTGAATAAGGTCGTGCGGGTGGTGCAGCAGTATGTCAGATATCGCAAAAGTGTCGGCCAGGTCGCCGCGGCGTATAAAGGCCATAGTGGTCACGATGCCGATGCGCTGCTCCCAGATATTTTTGCCGTTGCGCGCCAGGTCGTACAAAATTGTCCGGTCCTTGTCCAGCAGCCACTCGCCCAGCAGCGGGTAACACGACAGGTCAACCAAATCCCAATTATTTATGCGGCCTGTGTGCGACAGATAAAAGTCGATGCAACGTTGCCGCAGCGTGTCGCCGGGCGCCTCGGTGGCCAACGGCGAATCTGCCGGCATCCGGCGCGCGTGCCCAAAAATCTCCACCAGCGCCAGCAGTGCCGCCAGCCGCACTTCGTGGTATTCGCTGCCGATGCATTCCTCAAGATTGCCGAAGCTCACCTGCCGCCAAGCATCCTTTACCACCTGCCGCGTCACCGGCACTTTGATTCCCAGGAACTTATCCCCTTCTCCATACTGCCCAGGGCCAGTCTTGAAAAAGCGCGCCAGAGGCTCGACCTGCTCCGGGTCGTGCCGCGCCATAATGGATGTGAGAAGGATGTTGGTTGCCATAGATGCTGTTTTACGACCGAAAGTTACAACAATTCGCTATATTTGCTAACGATACATACAGATTCCAATAATGAACGACAAGATATACAGCGGAATTGCGCGGCCTGCCTTCACGCCGCGCTGGATAGACAGCCTCAGGCCGGACGAGGTGTTCGTGTTCGGCAGCAACCTGGCCGGCCAGCACGGCGGCGGCGCGGCCTACGTCGCAATGCGCGACTTCGGGGCCGAATGGGGCGTCGGCGTCGGACTCCGGGGCCAAACCTACGCCATCCCCACAATGCAGGGCGGCGTGGAAACCATCAAACCGTACGTAGACGAATTCATCGCCTTCGCCAGGAAGCACCCCGAACTATTCTTCTACGTCACCCGCATCGGCTGCGGCATTGCCGGCTTCGCCGACCGAGACATCGCCCCCCTCTTCGCCGGCGCGATAGGGGTCGAGAATATCTGTCTGCCGGAGAAGTTTGTGGAGTGCCTGAAATAAGCTGACTATGCCTGTACAAAAAACAAATGCTGCCCGGCTGCTGGATGCAGCGGGAATCGAGTATGAGCTCGTGCCCTACGAGGTGGACGAGGAGCATCTGGACGCTGGGCACGTGGCGGCCCAACTGGGCGAAGACCTGGACCGCGTGTTCAAGACACTGGTGCTGCGGGGCGACCGGACCGGCTTTTTTGTGTGCGTGATTCCCGGCTCCCTGGAGGTCGACCTAAAGGTGGCGGCGCGCATCTCGGGCAACAAAAGCTGCGAGATGATACACGTCAAGGAGCTGCTGCCCACCACCGGTTATATCCGCGGCGGCTGCTCCCCCATCGGAATGAAGAAGCCCTTCCCCACCTTTATCCACGAAAGCGCACTGCTCTACGACACCATCTACGTGAGCGCCGGCCTCCGCGGCCTGCAAATCTGCATAGCCCCCCAGGCCCTCATCGACTTTGTCGGCGCCGGCATATATCCGATGTAGTATCATATTGCACAATTCTTATCTTTGCGGGCATGAAACTAATCATATTCGATTTTGACGGGACGCTGGGGGATACCCGGGCGAATATTGTGCTCACGATGCAGCGGACGCTGCGGCAGATGGGGTATCCGGTGGCGAGCGAGGAGGCCATCGCGGCCACCATCGGGCTGCCGCTGGAAACCGGGTTCGAGGTGCTGATTCCGGGCATTTCCACGGAGGATACGCTCCGCTGCGCCGCCACTTACCGGGAGATTTTCGAGGTCTACCGGGAGCAGCTCAAGCCGCAGCCTTTCCCGCACGTTAAGGAGACGCTCGCGCTGCTCAAGCAGCAGGGCTACACAATGACGGTGGCGTCTTCCAGAATGTCGGTGTCGCTGAACGCCTTCATTCGCGATATGGGGCTCGCCGATTGTATTTCTTACGTGCTGGGCGCCGACAACGTGGCCAAAGCGAAGCCCGACCCGGAGCCTGTGCTGCAGACACTGCGAGACCTCAACACGGCCGCAGCAGAGACGATGGTTGTTGGCGATATGCCGGTAGATATTCTGATGGGCCGCAACGCGGGCTGCGCCACTTGCGGCGTAACCTGGGGCAACAGCGACCGCGAGGCACTGCGGGCCGCCGGCGCCGACTTTATTATTGACGATTTCGCAGATTTCCCCGCCTGCCTGGAATAGCCACTCACAGCCTCCGCTACCTCCCCTTCCTTAACCTGTCCACCGCGTGCTCAAGGCTCTCGGATGGTTCTATAATGTTGTAATCTTTCCAGAAATCGGGGTCCAGAAATTCGGCGGCCTTGTCGCTCAAAACATCCTGAGTGCGGAAGGCCTCGCTGCGGGCGATAGGGTCCGCCGGCGAAAGCAAGTCGGTCACTACCAGCTCGTTTACAGCAGTATAGTTGGTAGCCAGCAGCCGCTTGCGCCAGTCGCAGTTGAACCGGAACACAGACCTGAAATAGGACAGCCGCACCACCCCGTCGCTCTCGCTGTAATTCACCACGATGGTCATCTCCTTGGGGGTCAGCCGCAGCGTGGCAGGCTTGCTCACCACCATCTGCCGGGCCGCCAGCGCGGGGTCCGACATATCCATAGACATCTCTATACGGGTAAAATAGAGTAACTCCTGGTCTATATAGAGCGTGCCGTAGTACAGCGCCCTGTCCTCCAGCAGGAACGTCGGCCGGAAATTTATAACGAACTGCAGCCGCCCGGCGATGTAGGTCGGAACCCCCATCTCGAACGTATACAACTTCATTTCTTCGTTGTCGAACAGCATCTGCCAATTCTTTACCACGTCCAGCTGCGCCGCCTGCGCCGGGCCGCCCTGCACCTTTACAGACAGCGTGTCGGAGGCACGCGGGCTTATCAGCACCCGGCTCTTTTCGAGGGCGCACCGGTCGCGCTCCACGCCGCGGTCATAACCGGTTTTGTAGATGCGCGAAACTGCCTCGGAAATATAGATGTAGCGCGTGCGCTTGCGCACCGTCTCGCGGTAGAAACACTCCAGCAGTGACGCCTCCCGCCCGTAATTGCCGGCAATTCGCTCAATCGCCGCCCGGACCAGCCCCTCGGGATCGCCCGAAATAATCTTAGCCCCTTCCAGCGTGAACGAAAGCGGCTTCAATTTGACCTTGACCGACTCCCCGTGCGACACCTCGCGCACCTCCGTCTCATAGCCAAGATGCGAGATGCGTATCTTATTGAAGGGTTTGGGAGATTTAATAACGAACCGGCCGTCCGAGTTGGTGACGGTGGCAACGGTGCCGTCCGGGATGGAGACCAGAGCCGATTCGACACCCTTGTAGGTATCGCCGCCGAACACCGTCCCCTGCACCCAATAGCTCAAACGCAAAGAGTCCTGCGCCCCCGGCTGCGCAAAGCCCGCAACCGAAAACATCAACAAAACAGCAAAAACAGAAAAAAACCGACGCATATAAAGAACCATATATAAGCAAATTTATAAAAAACGGGCAAAAAACACTAATTTTGCAGATGGTATGGAAAAAGTAGTAAGCATAATAAACGACATAGTGTGGAGCCCCGCTCTGGTGGTGCTCCTGGTTGGCGCCGGGCTCTACTTCTCCATACGGACCCGCTTTGTGCAGGTACGCCGTTTCGGGCTGATGATTCGCAGCCTCTTCGCCCCTGTAGAAACCACCGAAGACGGCAAAAAGCACGGCATATCGTCGTTCGAAGCCTTTTGCGTGGCCCTCTCCGGGCGCGTGGGAACCGGCAATATCGTGGGCGTGGCAACCGCCATAGCCCTGGGCGGCCCGGGCGCGGTGTTCTGGATGTGGCTGATAGCCTTCCTGGGGGCATCCACCGCCTTTGTAGAATCTACCCTGGCCCAGAAGTACAAATTCCACCACGAAACCGGCTACCGCGGCGGCCCCGCCAGCTATATCGAGCACGGCCTCAAAATGCCCTGGCTGGGCATAGCGTTTTCCATACTCTGTTTGATTGGCTACGGCCTGCTGCTCACCACCGTCCAATCGAACGGAATGAGCGGCGCGCTGCGCAATTCTTTCGGCCTCAACCCGCTCTACAGCGGTCTGGCGCTGGCCGTAGTACTGGCGCTGGTAATTATTGGCGGCATAAAGAGCATCTCCCGCGTGGCCTCCATAATAACCCCGTTTATGGCGCTGGGCTACATAATAATAACCATCGTGGTGATAGCCAGCCACATAGAGGCGGTGCCGGCGGTACTTAAGGCCATCGTCACCAACGCCTTCGGCATACAACCGGTGGCGGGCGGGATACTCGGCTCCACCATAATGCTGGGCGTCAAGCGCGGCATATTCTCCAACGAAGCTGGCGAAGGCGGCGGCGCAATTGTGTCGGCCTCCGCAGCGGTCTCCCACCCCGCCAAGCAGGGCCTGGCGCAGGCCTTCAGCGTGTATGTCGACACACTGCTGATATGCACCGCCACGGCGCTTATGATCCTGTGCTCCGGCACCTACAACATTTTTGACGCGAAGACCGGCGAGATGCTGGTGGCGCAGGCCCCTGAACTGGGCGACAACTACGTGGGCTTCACCCAGGCGGCGGTGGACAGCGTCCTGAGCGGCTTCGGCAGCACCTTTGTGAGCATCGCACTGATATTCTTTGTGTTCACCACAATAATGGCCTACTATTTCTACGGCGAATCGAGCATAATACACATTTTCTCCCGCCGCAAGAATGCAAAGGGAGAAAAAGCGGCCATCTGGGTCTACCGCCTGGTGATTCTGGCAATGGTGCTGTTCGGCGCGCTGCACGAGGCAAACATAGTGTGGCAGCTTGGTGACATAGGCGTAGGCATCACCGCCTGGCTCAATGTCATAGCGCTGCTTATCCTCTGCCCCCAAGCCATTAAGGCGCTCAGGGAATACGAGGCGGATATCAAAAAGAAATAGGTTTACAGGGCCGCAAGTTTATCCAAAGCGGTCTGGATCATCTTGCTCACGTAAGGTTTGTAATCGGTGTTGCTTTCGCCCGCATAGCGGTTGGCGATGGCGCAGCAGATTGTGGTGGCGTCGTGGCCCAGATGAGCAGCAAGGCCCGCCAGGGCGCTGCTCTCCATCTCGAAATTGGTGATGCGGCGGCCGTCGTAGCGCCAGCTTTCCAGCTTCTCAAGCATATCCGGCATAGCCAGGCCCAGGCGCAGTACGCGCCCCTGAGGGCCGTAGAAACCGGGCGCGGATATGGTCATTCCGGGCACCGTCCAATCGGACAGATAATCTATAAGCTTCTGCGACGCCTTCACAAAATAGGGCCGCGGCAGACCGGCGGCATCCCAGTCCATATGACGCACAAAATCGTCTTCATAGTCCTGCAGGTTAATTTTGCCGATATTCTCGTACCAGCGCATAAGGCAGTCGAAGCCGATGCTCACCTGCGACAGTATGGGGCTGCCCAGGGGGATGTCGGGCTGGATTGCGCCGCAGGTACCCAGACGCAACAGCGTGAGTCGGCGGTGCTCGGCACGCGGCTCGCGGGTTTCAAAATCTATGTTGGCCAGAGCGTCCAGCTCGGTCATCACAATATCTATGTTGTCGGTGCCGATGCCGTGCGAAACGCAGGTCATCCGGCGCCCTTTGTAGGTGCCGGTGAAATGACGGAACTCGCGGCTCTGCCCTTCATCTTCGAAACTGTCAAAGAAGGCGCCAATCATAGAGACCCTCTCCGGGTCGCCAACCATAATAACCGTGTCTGCAAGATGCTCCGGCTTGATGTGCAAGTGGAACACCGAGCCGTCGGAATTTATAAGAAGTTCAGATTTTGCTATCATAATTCGCCTAAACTAAAAAAGTAAAGGCAAATATAACAATTCTATAACAATTTTGAAATAGCGTTTACGTATGCTTCTACCGTGGCGGTGATGATATCTTTATCCGCGGCAAAGCCGTAGTATATCTGCCCTTTGTTCTCCACCTGGATGTGCACCTTGCCAATGTCGTTGGTGCCGCGGTTGATGGACTGGATAAGCATCTCCTCCAGGTTGATGCGGCGGTGCACCAGACTTTTGACCGCCGTGAATGCAGCGTCTATGGGGCCTATGCCGCCGCTGGTGGCGGTGCAACTCTCCCCGTCTATGTCAAGGGTGACGGTCGCCATAGGCAGCGCGTTCTTGCCGCAAACCACCTGCAGATAGGTCAGGCGTATCTTCTGTGCCACGTTGCCGTCTGCAACGCCGGCAATCTCATACAAATCCGCATCATCAATATCCTTTTTGCTGTCTGCCACCCGCAGGAACTTTTCGTATGCAATGGCGAGCTCCTGGGCAGAGAGATTAAGCCCCAGACGGTGCAGATGGTGATTGAGCGCGGCGCGCCCGCTGCGGGCCGTCAGTGCAATTATGGAGTCGTTAAGGCCGATGTCGGTCGGGTCGATAATCTCATAACTCTCGCGGTTTTTGAGCACGCCGTCCTGATGGATGCCGCTTGAATGGGCAAACGCATTGCGCCCCACGATGGCCTTGTTGGGCTGCACCGGCATACGCATCATAGACGAAACCTGGTGCGAAACCTTGGTAATCTGCTTTATTTTGATATCGGTGGTCACGGGGAACTCGCGGCGGCTCTTGATGGCCATAACCACCTCTTCCAGAGCGGTATTGCCGGCACGCTCGCCAATACCGTTTATGGTTACCTCCGCCTGCCGCGCGCCCGCCATAATGCCCGCCAGAGTGTTGGCGGTGGCCATTCCGAGGTCGTTGTGGCAGTGGGTAGATATAATAGCCTTGTCTATATTGGGGACGTTGTTCACCAGATAGGCAATCTTGTTGCCGAACTCCTCCGGGAAGCAGTAGCCGGTAGTGTCCGGGATGTTGACCACCGTTGCACCGGCGGCAATCACCGCCTCAATCACCCGTGCCAGATACTCATTATCTGTGCGGCCGGCATCCTCCGCATAAAACTCCACGTCGTCCACTTTGCCCCGGGCATACTTCACCGCCGCCACGGCGCGCTCAATAATCTCCTCCCGGTTGGAGTTGAATTTGTATTTAATATGGTAGTCGGAAGTGCCTATTCCGGTGTGGATTCTTTTGAGACGGGCAAAGTGCAGCGCGTCGGCCGCGGCGTCTATATCTTTCTCCACCGCGCGCGAGAGGGCGCAGATGCGGCTTTCGGTAATTATCTTTGAAATCTCAACTACCGATTTGAAATCGCCAGGGCTGGAAATGGGAAAACCGCACTCTATTATGTCAACACCCAGAGTTTCAAGCAGTTTTGCCAGCTCAATCTTTTCAATTGTATTCAATTGGCAACCCGGCACCTGCTCTCCGTCGCGGAGCGTGGTATCAAAAATATAAAGCTTGTTGTTCATAAGCGGTTGTTCAAAACACGTTTTACGACTGCAAATTTGAGATTTTTTGCAATAATATAATAAAAAAAATTACATTTGCAACGTAAAAAATGAACCTCGTAATGTCATCTATCCTCGTATTAGTGCTTGTCGTGGGCGTCCTGCTAGGCGTCCTTATCGTGTAGTTTGAAATCCACCAGGTAGTTTGAGATTACAAATTATAAGTACTTGTTGGATTTCACGTTAAAAAAGTGAGGTCCAATATTTTTATTTAAGAGCTTTAATTATGGCAAAACTGCGCAGCAGCAAAACTTTTGAAGGCCGTGAAATGGCCGGTGCCCGCGCCCTTTGGAAGGCGAACGGTATGAAAAGCCGCCAGACAGGCAAACCCATCATCGCTATAGTGAACTCCTTCACCCAGTTCGTGCCGGGCCACGTCCATCTGCACGAAGTTGGCCAACTCATCAAAAAGGAGATCGAAAGGCAGGGTTGCTTCGCTGCCGAGTTCAACACAATAGCCATAGACGACGGCATAGCAATGGGGCACGGCGGTATGCTCTACAGCCTCCCCTCCCGCGAAATTATTGCCGACAGCGTGGAATATATGTGCAACGCTCACTGCGCCGATGCAATGATTTGCATATCCAACTGCGACAAAATAACCCCCGGTATGCTGATGGCCGCAATGAGGCTCAACATCCCGGCGGTTTTTGTGTCGGGCGGCCCAATGGAGGCGGGCAACGTAAAGGGACAGGACTGCGACCTGGTAGACGTTATGGTGGCAGGCGGCGACAAAAGCGTGAGCCGCTGGACGCTCAATAAGTACGAAGAGAAAGGGTGTCCCACCTGCGGCTGCTGCTCCGGTATGTTCACCGCAAACAGTATGAACTGCCTCTCCGAGGCGCTGGGTATGGCCCCCGTAGGCAACGGCACAATACTCGCCACCCACGCCAACCGCAAAAAACTCTTTATAAAAGGCGCCCAACTTATAGTGAAGCTGGCCAACGAATATTATAAGAAAGACAACACCGACGTACTCCCCCGCTCCATCGCCACCAAGGCGGCGTTCGAGAACGCAATGAAGCTGGACATAGCTATGGGCGGCAGCACCAACACCGTGCTGCACCTGCTGGCCATAGCCCATGAAGCGGGAGTCGATTTCACTATGGCCGATGTAGACCGCCTCTCCCGCGAGATTCCCGTAATATGCAAGGTGGCGCCAAACGGCCACGACCACGTGCAGGACGTGAACCGCGCCGGCGGCGTGATGGGCATACTTATGGAGCTGGAAAAGAAGGGATTGCTGGATTCCGGCACCCTCCGGGTAGATTACCCTACCCTGCGCGAGGCGATGTACGGCAACACCGTGTTCAACGCAGGCAAAGATTCTATATATCTCTCCGCCCCGGGCGGCAAACGCACCACCGAGATGGGCCGCTGCAAAAAGATGTACAAGGATTTTGACACCGACCGCGAAGGGGGCTGCATCCGCGACATCGAGCACGCCTATATGAAGGACGGAGGAATTGCCGTGCTCTACGGCAACATAGCCCCGGACGGCTGCATTGTGAAGACCGCCGGCGTGCCGGAGGAGATACTCAAATTCACCGGCAAAGCGGTGGTGTTCGAGAGCCAGGAAGATGCCGTGGACGGCATTCTGGGCGACAAAGTGAAGGAGGGCGACGTGGTGGTTATCCGATACGAAGGGCCCAAAGGCGGACCGGGTATGCAGGAGATGCTCTACCCCACTTCGTTCCTTAAGAGCAAACATCTGGGCCAGAAGTGTGCACTTATTACAGACGGCCGCTTCTCGGGCGGCACCAGCGGCCTTTCGATTGGACACATTTCGCCCGAGGCCGCAAATAAAGGTCCCATAGCCTTAATCAAGGACGGAGATATTATCCGCATAGACGTGCCGGGCCGCACCCTCAACCTGGACATAAGCGAAGAGGAGCTGGCAGCGCGCCGCGAGGCCATTACAGAATACAAGCCGGCCAACCGCAACCGTGAGGTAAGTAAAGCCCTGCAAGCCTACGCAGCGCTGGCAGACAGCGCCGACAAGGGCGGTGTAAGAATCATCAAGTAAGCTATGCAGAAAACGAAACACATATCGGGCGCGGATGCGCTCATTGAATCGATACTTGCAGAAGGGATAGAGACCGTGTTCGGCTACCCCGGCGGCTCCATAATTCCCATCTACAACCGCCTTTACGACTATACCGACCGGCTGCGCCACATTCTGGTGCGCCACGAGCAGGGGGCGGTGCACGCCGCAGAGGGTTATGCCCGCGCCTCTGGCAAAGTGGGCGTTTGCCTGGCCACCAGCGGCCCCGGCGCCACCAACTTTGTGACCGGCATCGCGGACGCTATGATGGACTCCACCCCCATTGTCTGCATCACAGCGCAGGTCCAGGCGGACAAACTGGGCACCAACTTTTTCCAGGAGGCCGACATGCTGGGCATCACCACCCCCATCACCAAGTGGAACTACCAGATTACCAAGGCTTCCGAAATAGCTATAGTGGTGCCGCAGGCGTTCCACATTGCCCGCAGCGACCGTCCGGGTCCGGTGCTGATAAGCCTCACCAAGAATGCGCAGGAAGAAATGTGCGACTATTTCTACGACAAGGAATACGCCCTCTCCCAGATGGTCCAGGTAGTGCGCCCGGACGAAAGCGAAAAGATATCCCGCCGCATAGAAGAGGCCATAAAACTGCTAAACGAAGCGGAGCGGCCGCTCATAATAGCGGGCCAGGGAGTAGTTATTTCCGGTGCGGAAAACATTCTTGCCAAATGCGCCAACAAAGCCTGCATACCTGTTGCCTGCACCCTTCTGGGCCGCAGTTGTATGAACTTCCACGACCACTACTACATCGGTATGGTGGGTATGCACGGCAACATCCCGGCCAACAAAATGACGCAGGAGGCCGACGTTATTCTGGCAGTGGGTATGCGCTTCTCCGACCGCGTCACTGGCCGCGTGTCCAAATATGCCCCCAAAGCCAAGATAATTCACATAGACATAGACAAGACCGAGTTCAACAAGAACGTCACGGTAGATATAAAGATTCACGGCGATGCCAAGACTGTGCTGGAGCGCATCTACAAGGAGTTGGTTTTCAAGGACCGTGAGGCCTGGCGCAAGTGGGGCTACGACCAATATGACTTCGAGCGCGAAAAGGTAATAATCCCCAAGCTGAACAGCATTTCGCTTAATATGGCGCAAGTGGTCAATGCCATAAACGACCATTACATAGAGCGCGTTTCGGAGCGCAAGAACACCGAATTCGGCGAAAATGTGGTGCTGGTGACCGACGTCGGCCAGAACCAGATGTTCGCCGCCCGCTACCTCAAGCTGACCCGCAAATCGGGATGGATCACCTCCGGCGGCCTGGGCACTATGGGCTTTGGCCTGCCTGCGGCCATCGGTGCCAAATGCGGCAAACCGGACGCCCAGGTGGTGCTTATTTGCGGCGACGGCGGCTTCCAGATGACTATGGAGGAGCTCGGCACAATTCTGCAGGCCGGCATCGACATAAAGATTGTGCTGCTCAACAACGCCTTTTTGGGGATGGTGCGCCAGTGGCAGGATCTCTTCTACGACAAACGCTTCTCCCAGACGCGCCTGGTAAACCCCGATTTTGAACTTATTTGCAAGGCATACAAAATAAAATACCGCTGCTGCAGCTCCCCCGCCGACATAGAGAACGCCGTGGAGGAGATGGCGGCTTCCAAGGGTCCGTTTATGCTGGACGCCTATGTAGATGCCGAAAGCAACGTATTCCCTATGATTCCCGGCGGCAAGAGCCTGGACGACATAAGAATTAAGTAATATGGATAAATATGTAGTGGACGCGCTGGTGCGCAACCGTCTGGACATTCTCAACCGCATAACTTCGCTGTTCATAGTGAAGAACCTGCCGGTGCTCACCGTGACCTTCACCGCCACGGAAAACAATATGGCGGTTATAAACCTTATATGCCTTTGCCCCGAAGAGGACATTATGAAGCGCATAATGAACCAGGCGAACAATTTTGTGGATATTTCTGAAATCTATTATACCAAAGCATTTAATCCTAAAAAATAAGAACAATGGCAAAGATCAATTTTGGCGGTGTCGAGGAACAGGTTGTGACCCGCGCCGAATTCCCTCTCGAAAAAGCGAAAGCCGTTCTGGCAAACGAAACAATAGCAGTGCTGGGCTATGGCGTACAGGGCCCCGGCCAGTCGCTGAACCTGCGCGACAATGGCTTCAAGGTGATTGTGGGCCAGCGCAAGGGCTCCAAGAGCTGGGACAAGGCCATCAGCGACGGTTGGGTACCCGGCGAGACCCTCTTTGAGATTGAAGAGGCTTGCCAGAAGGCTACCATAATAGAATTCCTGCTGAGTGACGCCGGCCAGATTCAGGCCTGGCCCGTGGTCAAGAAGCACCTTACCTCCGGCAAGGCGCTCTATTTCTCACACGGCTTCGCCATCACCTATAACGAACGCACCGGCATCGTGCCGCCGGCAGATGTAGACGTGATTATGTGCGCCCCCAAGGGAAGCGGCACATCGCTGCGCCGCCTGTTCCTGCAGGGCCGCGGAATCAACTCTTCCTACGCCATATGGCAGGACGCTACCGGCAAAGCATACGACCGCACCATCGCCCTCGGCGTGGGTATCGGCAGCGGCTACCTGTTCGAGACCACCTTCAAGCGCGAGACCTACAGCGACCTGACCGGTGAGCGCGGTACCCTTATGGGTGCCATCCAGGGTATCTTTGCAGCGCAATACGACGTGCTGCGCGCCAACGGCCACACCCCCAGCGAGGCCTTCAACGAGACCGTGGAGGAACTTTCCCAGAGCCTTCTGCCGCTCGTGGGCGAAAACGGTATGGACTGGATGTACGCCAACTGCTCCACAACCGCACAGCGAGGCGCGCTGGATTGGTGGAAGAAGTTCCGCGACGCCACCAAGCCGGTGTTCGAGGACCTCTACAAGAGCGTAGCCAGCGGCAACGAGGCCCAGATTTCCATCGACTCCAACGGTAAGGAAGGCTACCGCGCCGGGCTTGAGGCAGAACTCAAGGAGATGCGCGATAGCGAGATGTGGCAGGCCGGCAAGGCCGTCCGCGCCCTGCGCCCGGAGAATGATAAGTAGTCGTGGCAGGTTCCTCCCTGATTACCAACACTTTATGCAATGTCCCTTGTGTAAAAATACGCAAGGGACATTGTATATTTTACTAGTTATCAGAGCGTTAGGTGCCACGCAAAGCATCTGCCGTAGGGGTGTCCCGTTTGAGGAGTTCCTCCGGGGTGCCCTGGAAGATGAGCTGGCCGCCCTTGTCGCCGGCGTCGGGGCCGAGCTCGATTATGTGGTCGGCGGCGCGGATTACATCCAGGTTGTGCTCCACTACAATAATCGAATGCCCCTTGGCTATCAAGGCGTCAAAGGAGCGGAGCAATTTCTCAATATCGTAGAAATGAAGGCCTGTGGTGGGTTCGTCGAATATGAACAGAATCGGGCCGGTGGTTGAGTCCTTGCCAAGGAACGACGCCAGTTTAATGCGCTGGCTCTCGCCGCCGGAAAGGGTTATGCTGCTCTGCCCCAGTTTGAGGTAGCCCAGGCCCACGTCCAGCAGCGGCTGCAGTTTTTCCGCAATCTTCACCGCCGCTGCATCGCCCTGGCCGCCAAAGAATTCCACCGCCTCCTCCACGCTCATATCCAGCACGTCGCTTATGTTTTTGTCGTGATAGCGCACCTCCAGAATGTCGGGCAAAAAGCGCTTGCCGCCGCAGGATGGGCATTTCATAGTGACATCGGCCATAAACTGCATCTCGACCTTAATAACCCCTTCGCCCTGGCATTCGGGGCACCGACCGCCGTCTATGTTGAACGAGAAATGGGAATGGCCGTAGCCGTTCATTTTGGCGTATGGCTGCTCGGAGAAAAGCCGCCGGATATCGTCGTAAACCTTGGTGTAGGTCACGGGGTTGGAGCGGCTGCTCTTGCCGATGGGGTTCTGGTCTACGTATTCCACCGCCTTGATGCGGTTCAAATCGCCGCTGAGGGCCTTGAACGCGCCCGGGGCATCCCCCAGTTGGTTTATATGACGATATAAAGCGGGATACAGGATATCCCCCACCAGCGAGCTCTTGCCGCTGCCGGAGACGCCCGTCACGGCCACAAGGCAGCGCAGCGGGAAACTGACAGTCAAGTTTTTGAGGTTGTTTTCGCAGGCATCCTCTACAGTTATCTGATATTTTGGAGTGTGTTTTTCCTCCGGCAGATAGCCCATGCGGCGGCCGGAGAGATATTCCAGCGTGAGCGACTTGTTCTGCTCCCAGTCCACATCCAGCCTCAGCGGCCCTTCGAACACCACCTCGCCTCCGAAGATGCCGGCGCGCGGCCCTATGTCTATTATATAATCTGCAGCGGAGATAATCTCCTTGTCGTGCTCCACCACAATAACCGTGTTGCCAAGGTCGCGCAGCCGCTTGAGCACCGCTATAAGACGCTGTGTGTCACGGCTGTGCAGGCCGACGGAGGGCTCGTCCAGCACATACATGGATCCCACGAGGTTATTACCTATCACCTTCACCAGATTGATGCGCTGGCTCTCGCCGCCTGAGAGGGTGCTGGAGGCGCGGTCCAAGGTGAGATAGCCCAGCCCGACATCCACTATATAGCCCAGCCGCTGCTTTATCTCCCTGAGTGCCAGGTCCGCAAGCTGCGCCTCGTAGGGCTCCAGTTCCAAACGGTCAAAGAAACCGGCCAGGTCGCCTATCTGCATCGCCATAAGCTCCGCTATGGTCTTGCCGCCAATCTTCACATACAGCGCCTCCTTGCGCAACCGGGTGCCGTGGCAGGTGCGGCAGGTGGTGCGGCCAGAATAGCGGCTCAGCATATAATTGAACTGTATCTTGTAGCGGTTCTTGCGTACCCAGTCAAAGAAGCCGTCGATGCCGGTGAAATATTCATTGCCCTTCCAAAGCACATCCTTCTGTGCCTCGGAAAGCTCGTTGTAGGGCTTGAAGATGGGGAAATCGAACTTGTAAGCGTTGTTCACCAACTCGTCCTTGTAATATTTCATCATCTCCCCGCGCCAGCACGCCACCGCGCCGTCATAAACGCTGAGCGTTGGGTTGGGAATCACAAGCTTCTCGTCGATGCCAATCAAGCTGCCGAAGCCGCCGCACTCAGGGCAGGCGCCCAACGGGCTGTTGTAGCTGAAAAGGTTTTCGCTGGGGCGTTCGAAAGTGATGCCGTCCGCCTCGAACAGGTTGGAGAAAGGCCGAAGGGCGCCCGACGGCCCGCACCAAATGCGCCCGTCCCCTTTCTCGAAGGCCTGTTTGAGGGAGTCGAGCGCGCGCGAAGTGAACTCGTCGTCGTCCGCAGCGGACACTGCAACGCGGTCCACCAGAACAGCCAGCGACTCATACTGTGGCGCGGCGGCCTTTTGCGAAAGGAGGTCGTCTATGCGCAGCACCGCGCCGGTGGTGACGTCCACCATACGGGTGAAGCCGTCCTCCTTCAGGGCCAGAAACTGCTCCGTGGCGTTGTCGGCGGTGAGAGCCTGCTGGGCCGCAATGAGGCAATATTCACCGGCGGGAAGGCCCGTCATAAACTCCAGCACGCTCTTTTCTGTGTCGCATGTCACCTCCAGCCCGGTCACGGGCGAATAGGTGCGCCCTATCTTGGCATAAAGGAGTTTGAGATAATTGTAAATCTCTGTGGTAGTGGCAATTGTGGAGCGGGAATTAACCGTGTTCACCTTCTGTTCCACGGCGATTGCCGGGGGAATGCCTATTATATAGTCCACAGCCGGCTTGGGCACGCGCCCCAGGAACTGCCGGGCGAAAGACGACAGACTCTCCGCGAAACGGCGATGCCCCTCCGCGTACAGAGTGTCGAACGCCAGCGAACTTTTGCCGCTGCCGGAGATGCCTGTAATAACCACGAACTGCCCCCTCGGGATGGAAACATCTATGTTCTTGAGGTTGTTGGCCCTCGCCCCTTTTATGTATATGCTCTCGTTATGCTCCATTATTGCCTTGCGACCTGTCTCACGTTTTTCAGTTTGCGCAGCCCTGCCAGAATCTTGTCCAGCATAAGGTTGCTGCTCACGAATATGGTGGCGTCAATTTCTATTTCGCCCCGCTTGTTGCGGCTGCCGGTGAGCAGCTTGCGCACCAGCGCGTGGTAGGTGCTCACCACCCCAAGCACGTCGTTCACGGCGCTCTCTTCGTCTACAATCACCTTGAGGGCGACCTGGCTGCTGCTGGTTGCGGCATCCTTCTTCCAGCGCACCTTCTGCACCCGGTGCGGGTAATTCTCTATAAGACGGGCCGCGTTGGGGCACGCCAGACGGTGAATTTTTATGCCTTCGTTTATGGTGACAAACCCGAACACGTCGTCGCCGTACACCGGGTTGCAGCATTTTGCGAGCTTATATTCCACGCCGCTCAGCGACCGGCTGCCGCTGCCGCCAATCTCCAAATAATCGCCGCTGTTGTCCTTGCGGGTTATGGTGATGGGGCGGTCGTCCACCGCCACCGCGGCCGGCGCTTCGCGCTGCAGCTCCGACTTTATCTCCGCCACGTCAATCTTTCCCTCGCCAATGGCGCCGAACAGTTCGTTGGCGGTGCGGAACTTATATTTCTTGATGAGGGCGGTGAGCTGGTCGTCCGCCATAGTCATTTTCCAGTTCTTTAGGCGGCGGTCCAGAATGTCTTTGCCCGCCTTGGCCAGAGCGTTCTCCCGCTCCTTGAGCTTCTGTTTGATTTTTGTGCGGGCCTTGCTGGTGACCACAAAGCCCAGCCAGTCTTCGTTGGGTTTCTGGTTTTTGGAGGTGATAATCTCCACCAAATCGCCAGTCTTGAGCGGCTCCTTTATAGAGACCATCTTGCCGTTTACAAGGCCGCCGGTGCACTTGAGGCCAAGGTTCGAGTGGATATCGAAGGCAAAGTCCAGCGCCGTGGCGCCCGCCCTCAGCTGGCGCAGCTCGCCGTCCGGAGTGAACACGAACACATCCTGCTGCAGCAGATTCTCCGCTGCGTCCAGATATTCCGAATGGTCCGGAGTTTCCATAAGGTTGCGCACCCGCTGCAGCCAGTCGCCAATAAGCACGTCGCGCTTAACCCCTTTGTAGGACCAGTGCGCCGCGCCGCCCAGCTCCGCTTCGTAGTCCATCCGCTCGCTGCGTATCTGCACTTCAACCCACTGCCCGCTCACATTCACAGTGCAGTGCAGCGACTGGTAGCCGTTCGGTTTGGGGCGGTCCAGCCACTGGCGCAGGCGCCGTTCGTCCTGAGGGTAATTCTCCGTCACCAGGGCGAAGACGTCCCAGCAGGTGCTTATCTCCTTCTGTGGCGGCACGTCCACAATAAAGCGGATGGCGAACACGTCGTACACTTCGCTTATCGGGATGTTCTGCACCTGCATCTTTTTCCAGATGGAATATGCGCTCTTGGTGCGGGCCTTCAGATGGTATTTTATTCCCTTGGCGGAGATGGTCGCTTCAAGCGGTTTTATGAAGCTCTCCACAAGGGCATTGCGGTCGTTTTCGGTGGCCTTGAGATAGTTGGTGATGGCGCGCCAGCTCTCCGGATTTGCATAGCGCAACCAGAGGTCTTCCAGCTCGCTTTTTATGTTATAAAGGCCCGCCTGATGCGCCAGGGGGATATATAACAACATTGTTTCGGCGTTCTTGCGCGCCTGGTCCGCCTTGGGGAAAATGTGCAGCGAGCGCATCACCTCCAGCCGGTCCGCCAGTTTTATGATGAACACCCGCGGGTCGGACGAATAGGATGCTATAAGTTTGCGGTAGCGGTCCGCCTCCAACATTGTGTCGCGGGGTTTTATCTGAGATATTTTGTTGAGGCCGGCGGCCAGCGCCAGGGCGGTGTCGCTGGCGTGATACTGCTCCAGAACCTCCGGGTTTTGACGGCTGGCTTCGTGCAGGAACACAGCCGCGGTGCTCTGCGCGTCCAGGCCAATCTCTGCGGAGACGATGCGCGCCACCCCAACAACGTGTTCCAGGAAAGGATGGTTGTTGTGGCGGGTGCGTCCCTTAAGAGTCTCTGCAGCAAGTTTATAGGCCTCTATAATCTTGCCGGCGTCCTCCGCGTTGTACTCGACGCATATCTTATTTATAGCATCCGGTATCATTTCTTGGTCAAAATCTCTTTGAGGGCGTTCATTTCGTCGCGGTACTTGGCGGCAGCCATAAAATCCAGCTGCGCCGCGGCTGCCTCCATATTGGCTTTGGCCGCAGCCACCATCTTCTCCAGGCTGGAGCGGTCCATAGCCGCGACCACGGGATCCTCCCGCAAAAATTGTGCGCGCTTTGCCTGCTCTTCCTTATAGTCTATTTCGCGACCCAGCACTCCGCCGGTGCGGCTGCCGACCTGGTGCGGGATAATGCCGTGCTCTTTGTTGTAGGCCTGCTGCTTGGCGCGGCGGCGGTTGGTTTCGTCTATCGTAGCCTGCATAGAGCCGGTGATAGTATCGGCATAAAATATGACCCTGCCGTTTATGTTGCGGGCGGCGCGGCCGGCGGTCTGAGTGAGCGCCCGGTCGCTGCGCAGGAAGCCCTCCTTGTCGGCGTCCAGCACCGCCACCAGCGAAACCGTGGGCAGGTCCAGCCCCTCGCGCAGCAGGTTCACACCCACCAGCACATCGAACCGGCCCGCCTTGAAATCTTCCAGAATCTCCACCCGCTCCAGAGTGTCCACGTCGGAGTGGATGTAGCGGCAGCGGACCTCCATCTTGGTGAGGTACTTCTCCAGTTCCTCCGCCATCCGCTTGGTGAGGGTGGTTACCAGCACCCGCTCGTCGTGCTCCGCGCGGATGGAAATCTCCTCCATCAGGTCGTCTATCTGGTTTTTGGAGGGGCGCACGTCTATGGGCGGGTCCAGCAGGCCGGTGGGGCGCACAACCTGCTCCACAATCACGCCGCCGCACTCGTTGAGCTCGTAATCGCCCGGGGTGGCGCTCACGTATAGCCGCTGCCCTATCAGGTTATAGAACTCGTCGAACTTGAGGGGGCGGTTGTCGGCCGCCGCGGGGAGGCGGAAGCCATATTCCACCAGCGTCTCCTTGCGGCTGCGGTCACCGCCGTACATTGCGCGAATCTGCGGGATGGTCACGTGGCTCTCGTCTATAAAGGTGAGAAAATCGTCCGGGAAATAATCTATAAGGCAGAACGGGCGCTGGCCCGGGCTGCGGCCGTCAAAGTAGCGGGAATAGTTCTCGATGCCGGAGCAGTAGCCGATTTCCTTTATCATCTCCACGTCATACTCCACCCTCTGGCGCAGGCGGTTTGCTTCGTGGTGCCGCCCCACTGCGTGGAAATAATCCACCCGGTCCACCATATCGGCCAGAATCTGGTCTATGGCTTTCGCCGCCCGGTCTTTGGTGGTTAGGAAGTTAGTGGCTGGGAATATGGAGAGTTCCTCGTGATAGCTTAGCGTGGCGCCGCTGGCGGGGTCAATCATCTCTATGGAATCTATCTCGTCGCCCCAGAAAATTATGCGGTAGGCGTTGTCGCCGTAGGCGGGGAAAACGTCCACGCTGTCGCCTTTCACGCGGAAACTGCCGCGGGAGAACTCCGCCTCGGTGCGGGAGTAGAGGGCATCCACAAGGGCATAGAGGAACTGGTTGCGGGGCAGCGTTTCACCGCGGGTTATGTGGATGGTGCTGTTGTGGAAGTCGTCCGGGTTGCCGATGCCGTACAGGCAGCTCACCGACGAAATTACAATCACGTCCCGCCGGCCGCTCAAAAGGGCGCTGCTGGCAGAAAGGCGCAACTTGTCTATTTCGTCGTTTATGGCAAGGTCTTTCTCTATGTAGGTGTCGGTGGTTGGGATGTACGCCTCGGGCTGGTAATAGTCGTAATACGATACAAAGTATTCCACCGCATTCTCCGGGAAGAAGCTCTTGAATTCGCTGTAGAGCTGGGCCGCGAGGGTCTTGTTGTGGCTCAGGATGAGCGCCGGACGCTGCAGTCGCTCTATTACATTCGCCATAGTGAAGGTCTTGCCGCTGCCGGTCACGCCCAGCAGTGTCTGCGCCGGAACGCCCGCTTCGAAACCCGCCACGAGTTCTTCTATGGCCTGGGGCTGGTCGCCGGTAGGTTTATATGGAGAATGAATTTTGAACTCTGCCATTTAGCGTCGCATAAGTTTACAAATATACAGATTTTCTACCGAAGTTTTTGCTAAATTCGCACGCTGTTTTGCGTTTATTTTACCAATGAATAAGGCCGTTTCCCTGTTGATGTTCCCGGTGCTGCTTCTGGTGGCGCTTTCGGTGTCGCCTAAAGCGTTCGGGCAGCGGCTGGACAAGTACGAGAAACTGGCCTCGGAGGCGCTCCAGCAGCAAATCGTGGAGCATCTGTGCGACTCCGTTATGGAGGGGCGCGGGGCGGGTACTGCCGGCGGTGCGGCGGCGCGCAGCTATATTCTGCACAAGTTCGATTCGCTGGAGCTGCGGCCTTTCTACTACAACCGGGCGCAGACCTTCTGGCACAAGGGAATGCAGATGCACAACGTGCTGGGAGTCGTGCCGGCGCTCGGCCCCAGCGACAAGTATATAGTTGTGAGCGCCCATTACGACCACCTTGGCACCATCAAAGGGAAGACCTTTCCGGGCGCGGACGACAATGCCTCGGGCGTGGCGGCACTGCTCGCGGTGGCGGAGATGTTCAGCGCTATGCGGCGCGACAGCGTCGGGCCGGGGGTGAACATACTGTTCGCAGCCTTCGACGCCAAAGAATATAGCATGACGGGCAGCAAGTATTTCACATCCAACCTCCCCTTTGCACCGTCTCAGATTATCTGCGAAATAAACATCGATATTATCGGATCCACTTTGGTGCCGGTGCACAAAAACAAACCGGAATATGTGATTGTGCTGGGGCGCAATACGCTGCCGGAGGGGCTGCGCGGCGCGGTTTCTTATGCAAATTCACAGGGGAAACTTGGCCTGGACATAGATTACACCTTCTACGGCAGCGACGATTTCACCCGCACTATGTACAAGCTGGGGGATCACTACACTTTCAACCAGCGCGGCATCCCAGCCCTGTTCTTCACCTCCGGCTTCCACCAGAACACCCTCAAAACCACCGACACCCCGGACATAATCAACTACCAGGTCCTTGCCAAACGCACCCGCCTCATCTTCCGCACCATCCACGAACTCTCCCGGCGGTAGTTGCGAAGTTCCCCTTCTTCTGTGCCTGCCACGAGCGCTGCTCCGCTGCGGCGAGCCGGCAAACATCAGCGAAGTCGACTGAATGCTGAAGCGCAACATATCACCCCACTTTGTGAGGCTGGGCTAATAATCGGCATCAGCCGATAGCGGAAGCCGGGCAGGGTGGATAGAGCGATAGCAAGGCTGTAGCGGCGGGTCTGGGCAGCGCCCAGTATCATAAGGGGCGCGGGACTTGCTTGTGTTGGCGAGGGCGCTCGCGCCCGAGAGAACATCCCGCGGTTGCGCGCAGCATTCAGTCGCGGAGCGTTTGCCGGAGCGGCGGCGCCCCAGAATGTTACGAAGCGTGGTAGAGGTTTTTGGATTGATAGGTGGGTTCGCAGGTGAGGTTGACGCCGAGTTTGCGGAAGGTTGCCACATCTACGGCAGAGAGAATCACGCTGGCGTGCACTTCGCAGCAGCGCAAATCGTCTATCTTTTCCAGTGCCTTGCGGGCGTTCATATCGGTGAGGGCGCATATTGAGAGCGCCAGCAGCACCTCGTTCACGTGCAAGCGCGGGTTGCGGTTGCCCAGGTGGTTTATCTTAAGGTTGCAGATAGGCTCTATTACGATGGGCGAAATCAAATCGACCTGGGTGGGTATGCCGGCCAGATATTTGAGCGCGTTGAGCAACATAGCGCTGGAGGCGCCCAGCAGTTCGCTGGTCTTGCCGGAAATCAGGGTGCCGTCGTTCATCTCGATGGCCGAGGCGGGCATACCCGTCTCTTCCGCCACCTTCTTGGCCAGGACGGCCACCTTGCGGTTGGAAAGCTCCACCTTGGCCTGCTCCATAACCATCTCCAATTTGACGAGCTGGGCCGGGTCGGCCGCGGCCTTGCGCACCTGGCAGGCCACGTTGTAGTACCTGCGCAGAATCTCGCGGCGGGCGGCGTCGCTCACCACGTCGTCGTCCATAATACATTCGCCAATCATATTCACGCCCATATCGGTGGGTGACTTATAGGGCGATGCACCTATTATCTCGGTGAGCATCTGGTTCAGTACCGGGAAAATTTCCACGTCGCGGTTGTAGTTAACCGCAATTTTGCCGTACGCGTCCAAGTGGTAGGGGTCAATCATATTGACATCCTCCAAATCTACCGTGGCGGCTTCGTAGGCCAGGTTCACCGGGTGCTTGAGCGGGAGGCTCCAAACAGGAAAGGTCTCGAACTTGGCGTAGCCTGCCTTCACGCCGCGCTTGTTTTCGTGGTAGAGTTGGGACAGACAAGTCGCCATTTTGCCGCTGCCGGGGCCGGGGGCGGTCACCACCACCAGCCTGCGGGAGGTCTCTATAAAATCGTTCTTGCCGTAGCCGTCTTCGCTTATAATTGTCTGGAGATTAGAGGGATATCCGGGTATCGGGTAGTGCCGGTACACCTTGAGGCCGAGCCCCTCCAACTTCTTCTGGTAGGCGATGGCGTTTGCTTGGTTCTCGAAGCGGGTCAGCACCACGCTGCTCACGTAAAGGCCGTAGCCGCGGAAAGCGTCTATCAAGCGCAGCACGTCCATATCGTAGGTGATGCCGAGGTCGCCGCGAATCTTGTTCTTCTCGATGTCGGCGGCGTTTATCACCAGCACTATTTCGGCTTCGTCCTTGAGCTGCAGCAGCATCTGGATTTTGACGTCCGGGGCAAAGCCGGGCAGCACGCGGCTGGCGTGATAGTCGTCAAAAAGTTTTCCACCAAATTCGAGGTAAAGTTTGTCGCCGAAGGCAGCGATTCTTTCTTTGATTTTATTCGACTGAATAGCAAGGTATTTATCCTTGTCGAATCCCAATTTGTTCATAAAAAGAGGAAGAAGGGTTTTGCAAATGTAGCATAATTTTTAACTTTGGAAAGACAGAAATCACGTTTTTTATGAAAGGAACTTTTATTTTTCTTGCCGATGGGTTCGAAGAGGTCGAAGCCATCGCCACCCTTGACATACTGCGCCGCGGCGGCGTGGATGTCCGCACCGTTTCTATTTACGACAACAGCCTGGTGGAGGGCGCCCACGGCCTGCAGCTGATAAGCGACCTGTGCTGGGAAGATTTCGAGGAGATTGAAGACGACGGAGCCGCCGCAAACGATTTTCTGATTTTTCCCGGCGGTATGCCCGGCGCCAAGAATCTGGCGGAATTCGAGCCGCTGATGGAGGTGCTGCGCCGCCATTGGGAGGCGGGCGGCGGAGTGGCCGCGATTTGCGCTTCGCCCGCCGTCGTGCTGGCCCCGACAGGCCTTTTCGCCGCCTGTGAGATGACCTGCTACGACGGGTTTGAAGGAACTCTGGAAGAGGCCGGCATTCACCACACCGCAGTCGGCAGCCTTGTAAACGGCCGCCTTGTGACCGGCCGCGGCCCCGGCTACGCCGCCGACTTTGCCCTGGACGTTCTCGCCAGCATCAAAGACCGCGAAACCGCCGCCGCCGTCACCACAGGCTTCACCCCGAGATAACACCGCTTAAACTCCGACGGCAGTCTGTGGCACTTACCCTCCTAACTATCAGTACTTTACAACATCTCGCTTGCGCATTTTTACACAAGCGACATTGCGTTATTGTCTGGCAATCAGCAGTGTACCTGCCACGAGCGCCGCTCCGCTGCGGCGGCAGTTGCTTGCTGCGGAGCTTCTCTCGCGCCTGACGGCGCTCGCTACGTCCCTCCCTGACATAATACCGGGCTCCGCCCGGACCCGCCGCTACAACCTTGCTATCGCGCGGGCCAGCCCTGCTCGGCTTCCGCTATCGCCTGCAGGCGAGCGTCATCGCTACGCGATAACTAGCAGCTAGCGGGCCCCTCCCGCTATATGACTCCGCGGGTGGAGACATCCGCCGCAAGCAACTGCCGACCTTCGACTGCGCGCCGCCGGTCACCTTGTACTACTTCACGCTGCCCTTGAGGGTGTAGGAGCCGCTGGGGAGGATTTCTTCGCGGACGCTGTCGCCGTCCGGGATGTAGACCGTGGCGGTGGTGCCGGCAGGCACTGTGCACTTGAGGGTGAACGCGCCGGAGACAACCTTCCACTCGATATTGATGCGGCCGTAGGGGCAATCTTTATGGAACTTGACCCAGGAAAGGCCATCCACAACTGTAGGACGTATTTCAAACGTGCGGTAGCCGGGGCTGGTGGGCTCCAGACCCGCCAGGTCGCGGTAGAACCAAAGTATGCCGCCGCCCATAAACGGATGGTTGTGCGAGAAAGTGCCGTCCCACTGCTCCCAGGTGACGGTAGCCCCCTGCTCTATCCACCAGCCGAAACTGGGGTAATCGCGCTTGTTGAAAATCTCGTACGCCAGATCGGCGTGGCCGTATTTCACCAGTACCTCGGCAAGATAGCGGAAGCCCACGAAGCCGGTGTGAAGATGGTTGTCGTGCTCTGCGATGTTGGCCACCAGCGCATCCACCACCTTCTGTTCGCGCTCCGCCGGAACGCCCATAGCCAAGGCGAACACGTTGCTGCCATCCTTGCCGTAAGAACCCGTCTCGGGATTATAGAACGCCGTGTGGAACGCCTCCGCAGTGCGGTCGCGCAAAGCGGTGAACTCGTCTATTACGGGCTGGTCGCCGAAATACTCGGCAGCCTTCACCACACAGTCGGCGCAAGCCCAAAGGAACCAAGTGTGCACGAGGGCGTTGGAGGGCAAACCGAACGCCGGCACCCACTCTCCCAAATCCTTAAAATAATGGCCCGAACGGCTCTCCATAACACCCGTTGCCGGGTCCACCCAGCTTGTCATCCAGCGGGTCTGCTCCTGCATAGGGACATAGCACTCGCGGTACAGCCGCTCGTCGCCGAACTCCCAGAAGAAGTCGGTCGGAATAATATTGATAGATGCGCCCCAGGGGATTCCGCCGCCCGCCTCGGGCTGCCAGGGGGCCGAATTGGCCACATACCCGTCCGGCTTCTGCGCCTCCAAAATATCGTGAATCCACTTGTTATAGAAAGCGTCGGTGCCCATCGCCGTCATATTGGTGATGCCGACCGCCTGGCCGTCGCCGGTATAGCCAATGCGCTCGCGGTGAGGGCAGTCGGTGGGCACGCTGCCGTGCATATTGTCCAGCATACTGCGACGCCAAATCTTGTCAATCTTGTTTATTAGCTCGTTCGAGGTCTCGAATGAAGTGGTCTGCTTAACGTCCGAATTCACCGCCTGCGCCTCTATCTGCGAAGGCTGCAAATCTTCCAGACCGGCAATATCTACCTGCGAGAACACATACCACTCGAACCGGGGGTGATAATCTTCCCTGCCGGAGCCCTTGGCGGTGTAAACAGTGTGCTGCGGCAGCGACTCGTTTATATAACCGACCGTAACGTTCTGCCCCTCTGCGAGCTTCAGATTCTTGAGCGCAACCCAGCCCGAAATCTCCTCCGGGAAAGATACGCGGAACACGCCCGTGCTGTCTATCTTCTCTATGCTGACAGGTTTGTAGGTGGCTGTGACGCGGTCCGACGGCCCCTTCTGCGCCACCAGTTTGCCCTCCGGAGCCAGCTTCTCAACGGCCGAATCCCAGGCCGAATCGTCGTAGCCCGGCTTGCTCCAGCCGTCGTGCTCCAGGCGGGCGTCATACCGTTCGCCGATATACATCTGGTCGAAGGTTATGGCGCTCCTTGCAATCTTCCAAGTAGTGTCGGACGCAATCACATCGCGCGAACCGTCCCAATACTTAATGATTATCTGTCCGTAAAACTTGGGCACGCCGTATCCCATCACAAAGCGGCGGAACACCAAATCGTAGAAACCGTTGCCAAGAATGGCCCCCACGGCGTTCTGTCCCTCTTCGATATAGTCCATCAGGTCGTAGCTCACATAGGCCACGGAATAGCCGTTGAACGGGTCTGGAACTGGGATCAGGCGCTCCTCAAGCTTCTCGCGGTAGCCGTAGTTGGTCTGGTTGGGCACCAAGTACTCGTTGCCAACGCGCTTGCCGTTCACATAAAGCTCAAAATAGCCCAGGCCGGTGCCGTAGAAACGGACGCTCTTTACCGGCTTGCTAATCTCGAACTCCTTGCGCAGCATCGGTGCTGGCTGCACATCTTCGCTGCGGTCATAATCGTAGGACTGCTCGCCCTGCCACGGGGCGCCGATCCAAGCAGCGCTCCAGTGGACATCCTTGAACATACCGGTGTGGAAGTGGCAAACCTCGCTCCAGGGAGCCGCGTCACCGTTTTCATCGCGCACCTGCACCCGCCAATAATAATCGGTTCCGCTCTTGAGTTCCGGCCCGGCGTAGGGCACCAGCACCGACTCCTTGCTAATGACAATGCCCGAATCCCACAAAAGCGTCTTGAAATCAGGCCTAACTGCCATCTCGATATGATAGGAGGTCTGGGCCGCACCGTTGACCAGCCCCTCGTTAATCCAGGAAAAACGGGGCGTCGGGGTGTCAATAAAGGCATCCTCAAAATATTCGGTGGTCAGTGCGGTGGTTTTCAAATTGGACTTGGGATGCGAAACGCAGCCGCAGGCCAGGGCGCAAAGCGCAAAAGCAATGAGCAATCTTTTCATATTTGTTTATTTCTCTATTTTTCCATTAAGGGTATAATTTCCGCTGACAAGTTTTTCTTCGCGGAAGGCGCCGCCGTCCGGGACATAAACCGTGGCGGTGGTGCCGGGAGGCACGGTGCATTTGAGCGTGAAGGCGCCTCCTTTGGATACCTTCCAGTTGATGTTGATGCGACCGTACGGGGAGTTTTTGTAGAACTTGACCCAATCCAGTCCGTCCACAACCGTGGGCCTGATTTCGAACTCGCGATAGCCTGGAGCCGTAGGCTCAAGACCCGCCAGGTCGCGGTAGAACCAGCGGATGCCGCCACCCATAAACGGGATGTTGCGGGAGAAAACGCCGTCCCACTGCTCCCAGAATGTGACCGCCCCCTGCTCTATCCACCAGCCGATGCTGGGCTGGTCTTTCTTGTTTATAATTTCCCACGCCAGGTCGGCGCGGCCGTATTTAACCAGTATTTCACACAAATAGCGCCAACCCACAAAACCGACGTGAAGATGGTTGCCGCATTCGGCGATATTGGCTACCAGGGCATCCAGCGCCTCCTGCTCGCGCTCCGGCGACGGGCACCCCATTGCCAACGCCCACATATTGCTGCCCCACTTGCCGTAGGACTTGGTTTCGGGGTCGTAGAAATAACGATGGAAGGCAGCGGCTGTTGTGTCGCGCAGGGCGCCAAAATATTCCGCGTCGGCAGCCTGTCCCAACACCTGTGCTGCCTCGGCTGTGATGCGCGCACAATTCCAAAGGAACCAGGTGTGTACCAACGCTTTGGAAGGAATATCCCAGGGAGCGTTCCACTCTCCGAGATCCATAAAGTAGCGGCCCGTGCGGCTCTCCATAATCTTGGTTTCGGGGTCCACCCACGTAAGCATCCAGCGGGTGTGATTGGCCATAGCCTTGTAGCATTCTGCCAGGGCGCGATAGTCTCCGTACTCCATCCAGAACTCATACGGTATCACGTTCATAGCGGAGCCGAACGCCACGCCGCCGCCCGCCTCGGGCTGCCATGGGGCAGAATTGCACACGTAGCCATCCTCCTTCTGGGCCTCGCGCAGGTCGCGCAGCCACTTGTAGTAGAAGGCCCCCGCATCCATAGTGGTCATCACGGTAGGGCCCACTGCCTGTCCGTCGCCAGTGTAGCCGATGCGCTCGCGGTGAGGGGTGTCGGTGGGAATGTTGCCGTGCATATTGTCCAGCTGGGTGCGCCGCCAAATCTTGTCCATATAGTTGAGCAGGTCGTTGGAGCACTCGAAGGCGCTGGCCTGCTTAATGTCGCTGTTAACCGCCTGCGCCTCAATCTGGTCCGGCCGCAAATTGTCCAGGCCTAACACCTCTACCTGCTGGAAGGCAAAATATTCGAAGCGGGGGTGCCAGCTCTCGGCGCCTGTCCCCTTGCCTATGTAGGTCATAAAACTCTCCACCTTCTCCACCGCATTGTAATCTTCCGTGAGGTTGTGCACGGTGACCGTCTGGCCCTCTGCAAGGTCCAGATTCTTGAGCTCCACCCAACCGGAAATGTAGTCCGGGAAAGTCACCAGAAAGGCGCCGGTGGAATCGATACGCTCTATACTGACGGGCTTGTAAGTTGCTGTAACTCTGTCAGAAAGGCCCGTCTGTGCAAATAACTCACCTTCCGGGGCGCGCTTTTCGACCACGGTAGCCCAAGAGGAATCATCGTAGCCGGCAGTGCACCAGCCGTCGTGCTCCTTGCGGGCGTCGTATATCTCGCCAAAATAGAGTTGGTCATAAACTATGGCGCTTTTCTCTATCTTCCAGGTGGTGTCGGTGGGAATCAGGTCGGTTGTGCCGTCTTCGTAGCGGACAAGTATCTGCCCGAAGAACTTGGGTACACCGTAGCCCATCACAAAGCGGCGGAACACCAAGTCGTAATAGCCGTTACCGAGGATTGCCCCTACCGCGTTGCAGCCCTGCACAATCTTGTCCGTCAAATCGTAGCTGACATAGGCCACGCTGTAGCCGTTGAACGGGTCGGGAATCGGGAGCAGGCGCTCCTCCAATTTCTCGCGGGTACCGTAGTTGGTCTGGTTGGGCACCAGATACTCGTCTCCCATCTTGCTGCCGTTCGCATAGAACTCAAAATAGCCCAGGCCGGTGCCGTAGAAACGGACGCTCTTTACCGGCTTGGTAATTTCGAATTCTTTGCGCAGAAGCGGCGCGGGCTGCACATCCTCGCTCATATCATAGTCATACGAATTCTCACCCTGCCACGGCGCGCCGATCCATTTGCACTGCCACAAGTCCTGGCCTAGAAGGCCGGTATGGAAATGGCACGGCTTGCTCCAGCGGGAGGCCTTGCCGGCCGCGTCGGTCACCTGCACCCGCCAATAATAATCGAAACAGGGCTCCAGGGCCGGGCCGCTGTAGGGGATAAGCACCGACTCGGGACTCGCGACTCTGGCCGAATCCCAATCAAGAATCTCAAAATCAAGAGTTTGCGCCACCTGGATGCGGAACGCACTCTGCGCCGCGCCACGGCCGCGCCCGGCGTTTATCCAGGAAAACCGCGGAGAAACCGCGTCCGTAAAGGCATCGTTATGATATTCGGTTGTTAGACTGCCCGGCTTCAAAGAAGCGCTGTTGCAAGAAGAAAGACCAAGTGCGAGGGCAATTACAGAGGTGAGAATCAATATTCTTTTCATAGGCACAAATATATAAAAAAGAGGGATACTCTGCCGCATTTTTAGTAGATTTGCTGCTTGTATGATAACCTTTGTTTCTTGCATAGTTTTGCTTGTCCTGGGCTACCTTTTCTACGGCAAATTCGTAGAGAAAAAACTTATTGCGGCCGACCCTGCCCGCCGCACCCCAGCCCAGATTCACGCCGACGGCGTCGACTTTAAAGAACTGCCCCCCTGGCGCATCTTCATTATCCAATTTTTGAACATCGCCGGCCTGGGCCCCATCTTCGGAGCCATCCTGGGCGCCGCATACGGCCCTATGGCCTACGTATGGATTGTGCTGGGATGCATCTTTATGGGCGCCGTGCACGATTATTTTGCCGGAATGATGTCTATGCGACGCGGCGGCCGCGGCATTCCCAGCGTAATAGGCCTCTACCTGGGCAAGACAGTGCGCATAATTATGACCGTATTCACCGCCCTGCTGCTGGTCGGCATCGGCTGCTCGTTTGTGACCGGCCCGGCCGACCTGCTGAACACCATTGCGCCGGTTAACAAACTGTTTTGGGTCATCATCATTTTTGTATACTACATTCTGGCCACCCTGGTGCCGATTGACAAGATTATAGGACGTATATATCCCTGGCTTGGCGCGGTGCTGCTGTTTATGGCGGTAGCCATAGGCTTCTCCCTTATAATCAAGGGTTTGAACGGGAGCGTCACCCTCACCGAGCTCACCTTTGACAATATGCGCAACTTCCACAGCAACCCGGAGCGGTTCCACCTGTTCCCGATGCTGTTCATAGTTATTTCCTGCGGCGCAATATCGGGCTTCCACAGCACCCAGAGCCCCATTATGGCCCGCTGTCTGGGCAACGAGAAATACGGCCGGCCCGTGTTCTACGGGGCAATGATTTGCGAAGGCATAGTAGCTACCATATGGGCGACCGCGGCTATGGCTTATACCGGAGGCCCGGATGGCCTCAACGCCGCAGCGGCTGCCGGCAGCACCCCTGCAATCCTTGTAAACGCCATCTGTAAAGACTGGCTGGGTGCCGTAGGGGCTATTGTGGCCATACTGGGTGTCATAGCCTGCCCCATCACCTCCGGAGACACCGCCTTCCGCAGCCTGCGGCTCATTCTGGCGGACGCATTCAATATCAACCAGAAGCCCATTCCCAACCGCATTATGCTGGCCCTGCCAATCTTTATTGTGGCCGTGCTGGTGTGCACCTTCGATTTCTCCACCATCTGGAACTACGTAGGCATCTCCAACCAGGTGCTCGCCACCATAGTGCTTTGGAGTGCAACCCGCTACCTGTACCGCAAAGGCAACAGCCCGCTGTTCACGGCCATTCCCGCCGTATTTCTCACCTATGTGTGCGCCTGCTACTTTATGGTGGCGCCCTACAAGGCGGGCGGCCTGCAGTTGCCTATGACCGCCGGCCACATTGTGGCGGCAGTCATCACCATAGCGGTAACGCTCTTATTTATGTACTACAGCACACTCCCGCTGCGCCGTGCCCACAGACGCAAGAAAATAGTTTGACACATTTATGGACGAAAGCCTCAACCTGGTCCGGGACCTCGCCCTGATATTCATTTCTGCCGGCATCATCACGCTCATTTTCAGAGCGTTGAAGCAGCCGCTCATACTCGGTTACATAGTGGCCGGCTTCCTGGTGGGGCCGCACTTTGGCCTGTTCCCCGGCCTCACCAATCCGGAGACCGTGGAGCAATGGTCCGAAATAGGCATCATATTTTTGCTGTTTGCCCTCGGTCTTGAATTCAGCTTCAAAAAGCTGCTCAAGGTGGGCAGCAGCGCGCTTATAACCGCCGGCACCATCTTCGCCGGAATGTTCGTGACCGGAATGGCAATAGGCGGTGCTATGGGCTGGAGCCATATGGAGCGCATCTTCCTGGGCGGAATGCTGTCGATGTCATCCACCACAATCATTATAAAGGCCTTCGACGATCTCGGACTCAAGGGGATGCCATTCACAAACGTGGTTTTCGGCACTCTGGTGGTGGAAGACCTGCTGGCGGTGGTGCTTATGGTGCTGCTCTCCACAATGGCCGTGAGCCAGCAATTCGCGGGCGGCGAAATGGTTATGGCGCTGCTCAAACTCCTCTTCTTTTTGGTGCTCTGGTTCCTGGTGGGTATGTACCTCATCCCCACCCTTTTCAAAAAAGGACGCAAGATTATGAACGAAGAGATGCTGGTGATTCTCTCCGCAGGCCTCTGCTTCGGTATGGTGGCTCTGGCCACCGCAGCCGGGTTCTCGTCCGCGCTGGGCGCATTTGTAATGGGTTCGCTGCTGGCAGAAACCATAGAAGGCGAGCATATAGAGCACTCCATCAAAAACATAAAGGACCTCTTCGGAGCCATCTTCTTTGTTTCGGTAGGAATGATGGTTGACCCGGCAATTATAGTTCAGTATTGGAAGCCGATTCTGATACTTATTGCAGCGGTGGTTATCGGCATCCCTCTGTTCGCCACAAGCGGCGTGCTTATGGCGGGCCAGGGACTGCACAGCGCCGTGCGCAGCGGCTTTTCTATGGCGCAGATTGGCGAATTCGCCTTTATAATCGCCAGCCTCGGCAAGAGTCTGGGCGTAATGGCAGACTATATCTACCCGGTGGTGGTGGCAGTCTCTGTAATCACCACGTTCACAACGCCTTACTTTATAAAACTCTCCGAACCGTTCTATGGTTTCATAAGCCGCAAATTGCCGCCCAAGCTGTTTGAATCGCTAAGCGAAGTGCGCGCCTCCAGCCGGTCGCAGGCCCGCGAGAGTCAGTGGCGCAAGCTGATTCGCGCCTATCTGGTGCGGATGATTCCCTACAACGTTATGCTGGTGGCCATTGTACTGGCTTCCAATATGTTCCTGGACCCGTTCGCCAAGGGTCATTTCGTGAGCCTCAGCCCCTTCCTGGTAAATCTGATATGCGCAGCCGTAACCCTGCTTGTAATGACGCCGTTCCTATACGGGATGGTGGTCGCCTCCGGCAATTATAAAGAGCTCTACGACGGCATCTGGCGCGAAAGTTCCGCCGCCGGCCGCGGCCCTCTGATCGCGATGAGCGCCCTCAAGATTTTCCTGGCAGTTTCCTTTGTTGTGAGCGTAATCTCGCACTATTTCAAGCCCGGCATCGGCCTGGTGATACTCATTGCCGCCATCGCCGCGGCGCTATTCATTCTGCTGCGCATCTTTATCAAGCGCACCAGCACCCTGGAGAGCCGCTTCCTGGAGAATATGCGACAGAAGGACGAATACCAGCGCCAGGCTGCCCCGGTGACTACAACCATCCGCGAGAAGATGAGCGGCCACGACATTTTTGTAGAGAATTTGAAAGTCACTTCCGACTTCAAATATGCCGGGATGCAGCTGCGCGACGTGCCCCTGCGGCGCGACTACGGCGTCAATATAGTAAAGATAACCCGCGGCAGCCGCATAATAAACATACCTGCCGCAGACGAATACCTCTTCCCTGCCGATGACATACTGGTTGTCGGGACAAAAGACCGTGTGGAGGCTTTTAAAAAGGCGCTGGCAGAAGATGTAACGCTTGTTGCCGGCGATACCTCGGCCGTGGAGGTAGACTCCTTTGCCCTGGGCCCCAAATCGCTGCTCACGGGCAAGACGCTGCAGATGGTGGATATGCGCAACTCCGGCTGTATGCTGATAGGCATCGAGCGGGGCGAAGAGACATATATGAACCCTTCGCCCGACATGGTTATGGCGGAGGGAGACATAATCTGGATTGTGGGCAGTCCCGAGGCAATCAAATTGTACAAATAGTTTAATATCATGAAATACAGACTTTTACTGACAGCGATTTGCACCGCGGCCCTTTTGGCAATATGCGGCTGTGCCAACGTGGACAGGCAGAATATAAACTCCTTCAAGAAGGCGGTGCCCGTTTGGGCAGAGGGGCGCGAGAGCGAGGTCAATCTCACCCTCGCCTTCCGCACCGTTGTGGAGGGCGCCAAGCCGGCCGACATCCGCATTGCAGCCAGCACCATCTATCGGCTTTACGTCAACGGGCAGTTCGTGGGCCACGGCCCCTGCGTGGCGGCGCACGACTACTACCGCATAGACTGTTACGACATCACAGAGCACCTGCACGAGGGGGACAATGTGGTGGCGGTGGAGATTACCGGCTACAACACCGAATCTTTCTATCTGCTTAGCCAGCCGTCGTTCCTGCAGGCGGAGGTTGTGCGCGGCGGGCGGGTGATTGCCGCCACCGGCCGCGATTTCAAGGGCTACGACCTGCAACAGCGCGTCCAGATTGTGCCAAAATTCAGCTATCAGCGCACCCAGATGGAGCTTTGGACGCTGGCGGAGGGCTATGACGCCTGGCGCACCGACCCCGCGTTCGCGTCCGAGAGCGAAGTGACACTTGCGCAGCAGCCCGCCAAAACCACAATAGTGCGCCGCGTCCCCTACCCGGACTATACCGTGCACGAAGCGTCGGTACTGGACGCCGACAGGAAGCTTTACACTTTCGGCTGCGAATACAGCGGATTCCTTGGCTGCGAGATAGAGGTCCGTGAAAAGACCTCCCTCACAATAGATTTCGAAGAACTGCTCACCGAAGGAGAATTCAAGCATCGTATGGCGTTCCGCGGCTACGTAGCCTGGGAACTGGAACCGGGCACCTACACTCTGGAGAGCATCGAGCCTTATACTATGCAGTTCGCACAAGTCGCTTTCACAGGCGACGCGACCGTCAAGCGGCTCTATATCCGCGACTACTGCAATTCCGCCGTGGGCGCCGGGCAGTTTTCCTGCGACAACAGTGACCTCAACAAGATTTTTGAAGCGGCGCGGCAGACCATACGCCAGTGCGCCCTGGATATATTTATGGACTGCCCTTCCCGCGAGCGGGCCGGCTGGCTGGGCGACAGCTTCTTTTCTGCCCGCGTAGAGTGCGACCTCTCCGGCACAACCCTAGTAGAAAAGAACTTCCTCGAGAACTTTTTGCTGCCGGAGCGCTTCAAGACCATTCCCGCCGGGATGCTGCCTATGTGCTACCCTTCCGACAACTTTGAGGGCGGCACCTACATCCCCAACTACGCTATGTGGTTCGTGCTGCAGTTGGAAGAGTATCTGGCTCGTAGTGGCGACCGCAAGATGGTGGATGCCTTCCGCAGCCGCATCTACAGCCTTGTCGATTTTTTTGACAAATATCTGAATTCCGACGGTCTGCTGGAGCGTCTCGAAAGCTGGGTATTCATCGAATGGTCGGCTGCGAATCACTTTACACAGGACGTGAATTATCCATCAAATATGCAGTATGCGGCAATGCTGGATGCCGTAGACCGGTTGTACGGCGATGCAGCCCTCCACGAGCGGGCAGAGGCAATGCGGGAGACCATCCGCAGCCAGGCATTCGACGGCAATTTCTTCTGCGACAACGCTAAACGGCTGCCGGACGGCACCCTTGAACGAACCGTCAACCATACCGAAACCTGCCAGTACTACGCCTTCTTCTTCCGCACCGCCACCCCGGAAACCTATCCTGAGTTATGGCAGCGGATGGTAACCGAGTTCGGCCCAATCCGGGAGAAGGAAGACAAATGGCCCGACGTACCCAAGGCAAACGCCCTTTTCGGCAACTATCTGAGAATGGATTTGCTCTCTGAAAACGACCTCGGGGCACAGTCTGTCAAAGAGATGGTGGACTTCTACCTTCCGATGGCCAACCTGACCGGCACACTCTGGGAAAACATGACCGCCGAGGCCAGCTGCAACCACGGCTTCGCCGCACACGTGGCCCACGCCCTATACCGTGACGCCGCCGGCCTCTACAAAGTGGACCGCGTCGGCAAAACCGTCACCCTCCGCCTGCACGACACCGGCCTTAAAGAGTGCCACGCCTCTCTCCCCGTCCCGGACGGCGAAATCAAGTTGGACTGGACCTGCACAGACGGCACCTTCGACTACGACATCTCCCTCCCCAAGGGCTGGAAACTTATAGAAGAATAGAACTATGGCAGACGAAAAAATAATATTCTCGATGAACGGTGTGGGCAAGGTTTTGCCACACAACAACAAAGTCATTCTCAAAGACATATATCTGGGCTTCTTCTACGGAGCCAAGATTGGAATCATAGGCCTCAACGGCAGCGGCAAATCGACCCTGCTGAAGATTATCGCCGGCATAGAAAAGGGGTACCGCGGCGAAGTTGTGTGGGCGCCGGGCTACAGCGTGGGCTATCTGGCCCAGGAGCCCGAGATGGACCCGGATAAAACCGTGCTGGAAGTGGTTCAGGAGGGCGTCCAGCCCATTATGGACCTGCTTAACGAATATAACGAGATAGGCGTCAAGTTCTGCGAGCCCCTTGAGGACGATGAAATGAACCGCCTCATAGAGCGTCAAGGCGAACTTACCGAACTCATAGACCACGCCGGCGGTTGGGAAATCGATTCCAAGTTGGAGAGGGCTATGGACGCCCTGCAGTGCCCCGCCCCCGACGCCCTGGTGAGCAACCTTTCCGGCGGCGAGCGACGCCGCGTGGCGCTCTGCCGCCTGCTGCTCCAGCAGCCCGACGTGCTGCTGCTGGACGAGCCCACCAACCATCTGGACGCCGAGAGCATCCAGTGGCTGGAGGCCCATCTGCAACAGTACAAGGGCACCGTTATTGCCGTGACCCACGACCGCTACTTCCTGGACAACGTAGCGGGCTGGATTCTTGAGCTGGACCGCGGCGAAGGCATCCCCTGGAAAGACAACTATTCCTCCTGGCTGGACCAGAAGACCCGTCGCCTGGCGCAGGAAGAGAAGCAGGAGAGCAAGCGGCGCAAGACCCTGGAGCGCGAGCTGGAGTGGGTCCGTATGGCTCCCAAAGCCCGCCAGGCCAAGCAGAAGGCCCGTCTGGGCGCCTACGAGAAGCTGGCCAGCGCCGATGTCAAGCAGAAGGAGGCCAATCTGGAAATCTACATCCCCAACGGCCCGCATTTGGGAAACAAGGTCATCTGTTTCAACGATGTTTCCAAGGCCTACGACGGCCGCGTGCTGTT
>JAFZYD010000089.1 GCA_017616475.1 Bacteroidales bacterium | reverse complement strand
CGCCCCAGCCCGCCGCTCAACCGGCGGCGCCCGCCCCGGAACCGGTTAAAGCGGCGCCCAGGGCGGCATCCTCCGCCACTGCTGGCGTCTCCATCAAGAACTTGATGTCCAAAGTATCACAGCCCGAAGCGGCTCCGGCAAAGGCAGAGAGTGCAGAGGCGGCTCCCAAGGCAGACGTGGAAATAACCCCGGAACTGCTGGAACAGACCTGGCCGGCATTCATAGCCTCCATAGAGCAGCCCAAGCTCAAGGCGGCCCTCAATGCCAACAAGCCGCAGTATGCCGCTCAAGATAATGCGGTTACTCAATTTGTGGCAAGCGAGTTGCAGAAAAACTGGATTCTGGAGAAGCAGTTGCATATTCTAACCGACAAGCTCCGCAAGGCAATAGGCAACGGCTCCGTGCGGCTCCGGATAGAGGTTCTGCCTCCGCAGGAGAGCGACACCGCATCGAACCCATATATGCCCACGGAGGTTGCCCGGGAAATGATGAAAGATTCAAAGCAGATGTCCGACTTCAGCCGCGAGTTTGAATTGGAAGTCTCTTAAAACAAGCAGATTATGAAGCTATATACAGTAAATCTTGTCAAGAAATACGGGATGCGCACCGTGGTTAAGGGTGCATCCATAGAGGTGGAGCAGGGGGAGATTGTGGGTTTGCTCGGCCCCAACGGCGCCGGCAAGACCACCAGCTTTTATATGATGACCGGTCTGGTCAAGCCCAACGCAGGGCAGATATTTCTTGGCGACGAGGAGATAACCAAACTGCCTATGTACAAGCGCGCCCAGAAGGGCCTGGGCTATCTGGCGCAGGAGGCTTCGGTGTTCCGCCGTTTGAGCGTAGAAGACAACATCCTCTCCGTGATGGAGATGAACCATATCCCGCGCGAACAGCGCGAGGCGCGTCTGGAAGAGCTCATCAAGGAGTTCGGCCTGGGCAAGGTGCGCAAGAGCCTGGGTGTGCAGCTTTCGGGCGGTGAGCGTCGCCGCTGCGAGATTGCCCGCGCGCTGGCTACCAACCCCAAGTTCATTCTTCTAGACGAGCCGTTCGCCGGTGTAGACCCCATCGCGGTGGAGGACATCCAGCACATCATAGCCCACCTCAAGACCCGCAACATCGGCATCGTGATAACGGACCACAATGTGCACGAGACGCTGGCCATTACAGACCGCGCCTACCTGCTGTACGACGGTGAGATTCTGGAAAGCGGCACTCCGGAGCAGCTGGCTGCCAACCCAGACGTACGCCGCAAATACCTCGGGCAGAACTTCGAACTGCGCAAAGCCGTTCTTCACAAGAGACCCGGCGAAGAGCTTTAAGAAACTATTTTTCAGAAGAAATCCCGCACCCGGCGCAGTCGGTACAACCAAGATCGCTGCAGTCGGGATTCTTTTTGCCGTGCTTGCGGCCCCAGAGGCGAAGTTCTTCCTCCTTGGCGCACACCACGCCCCGCTTGCGAAGCTCCTTGTTGTGCGCAATTTCGCCGTCGGGGAATTTGCCGTCCTTCTTAAAGATGATGGTGACGCAAAGCCCCGCGACGCACAGCGCCAGTATGGCTATGGCCAGCAGAAAAGTCTTCATCGTTTTACAGGCATTTGAACGGCGGCACCAGCGGGTGGCTGCCCACTGTGAGCACCGGCGGAATCTGCATCACCTTGAAACTGGATTTGCGGCGAAGGCCAATGGCGCGGCGGGCCGCCTCCTTGTCTTCGAACATTTCAAGGACCTGAGCTTCCGAAAGTTCTTCTTCGTTAAGCATATGCAGAACCTGGTCCAAAACCTCGTATTCAGGCAGCGAGTCGCTGTCCTTCTGGCCCGGCTTGAGCTCCGCGGAGGGGGCTTTGGTTAAGATGTGCTCCGGGATGCGTTCGCCGTCGCGGTTTATGTATCGGCACAGTTCGTATACCTGCAGTTTGTACAGGTCGGCAATCACCATAATTGCGCCGGCCAGGTCGCCGTAGAGGGTGCCGTAGCCGGTAGACAGCTCGCTCTTGTTGGAGGTGTTGAGCACCAGCGCGTTGGAGCGGTTGGAGTAGGCCATAAGTATGAGGGCTCGGATGCGGGCCTGGAGATTCTCCTGGGTGGTGTCCCAGCGGCCGTCGGCAAAGAAGTGCTCCATAGAGGCCATTGCGCTGTCGTATATAGGGCCGATGGGGATTATTTCGCTGCTGATGCCCAGATTGGCCGCCAGCTGTTCCGAATCGGATACGGAGTGGCTTGTGGAGAAGCCGCTGGGCATCATTATTCCGTGCACGTTTTCCGCGCCCAGCGCGTCCGCCGCAAGCGCCGCCACCAGAGCCGAATCTACCCCGCCGGAGAGGCCTATCACAGCCTTTGCCATCCCGGCTCCTTCAAAGTAGCCGCGGATTTTGGAAATCAGTATGTCATAGACCTGTTCTATGGGCAGGCAGGGCTCGAGAATCATAATGCTAGAAAATAAAGGAGTCGCTGATGGGCTTGTTGTTGTAAACTTTGGTGATTATGTCGGCAAAGATGTTGGCCACGGAGAGAACCTTGAACTTGGAGATGTCCTCGCCCTCCTTGGGCCTCAGAGGAATGGTGTCGGAGATAATGAATTCCTCTATGGCAGAGGCGCTTATGCGCTCGTAGGCATTGCCGGAGAGCACCGGGTGGGTGCATACGGCGCGCACGCTCAGGGCACCTTTCTCCTTGAGCATATCGGCACACTTGGTAATGGTGCCGGCGGTGTCCACCATATCATCTACAATAACCACGTTGCGCCCCTCGACCTCGCCGATGGCGGTCATAGAGCCCACCACGTTCGGCTTCTCGCGCGACTTGTGGCATATAATCATAGGCACGCCCAGTATGCGGGAATACGCGTTGGCACGCTTGGCACCGCCCATATCGGGAGAGGCTATGGAGAGGTTCTCCAGCTTGAGGTCTCTCAGGTAGGGGAGGAATATGGAGCTGGCGTAGATATGGTCTACCGGGACGTCGAAGAAGCCCTGGATCTGGTCGGCGTGCAAGTCGCAGGTCATAACCCGGTTGCAGCCGGCAGCCACCAGCAGGTTGGCCACCATCTTGGCGCCGATGCTCACGCGGGGACGGTCCTTGCGGTCCTGACGGGCCCAGCCGAAATAGGGGATAACGGCAATCACTTTGTGGGCGGAGGCCCTGCGGGCTGCGTCAATCATAAGCAACAGCTCAAAGATATTCTCTGTGGGAGGGAAGGTAGATTGCACGATAAAGACGGTTGCACCGCGGACGCTCTCGTCGAACGCCGGCTGGAACTCACCGTCGCTGAAGGTGGTAACCTTAGAATTGCCCAGCTCCACGCCCAGGTTGAGCGCGATTTTTTCTGCAAGGTACTTGCTGCTGCGGCAAGAGAAAATCTTTAGCGTGTGGTCGTATTCCATAGTACTGTTCAGATTAGTATGTTTATTGTTCTTTTTCCAGTTGTTTGAGCACGTCCCCTATATAGTCCAGCACTTGTTCCCGGCCGGCTCCCGTGTGGGAGGAGGTCGCAAAAATGGGGGGCAGGGGTTCCCAATACTCGCCTATTGCCTTTTTGGTGGCTGCCAGCCGCGACGCCAGGGCGTTGGTGCCCAACTTGTCGCTCTTGGTGAGTATAATAGCAAAAGGGACTCCCTTTTCGCCCAGCGAGATAAGGAAGTCCAAGTCTATCTTCATAAGGTCGTGGCGGGAATCCAGGAGCACGAACAGCACCACCAGATTCTCGCTGTGGTCTATGTAGTCGCCAATAATCTTGGCAAGGGCGTCGCGCCTTTTCTGGGACATTTTGGCGTAGCCGTAGCCCGGCAGGTCCACTATATACCAACTGTCGTTGATAATAAAGTGGTTGATGCACTGGGTTTTGCCGGGGGTGGAGGAGGTGTGGGCCAGCGAGCCGTTGCCGGTGAGGCAGTTTATCAGGGACGACTTGCCCACGTTGGAGCGTCCTATAAAGGCGAATTCCTTTTTGGCGGGGGCGGGACTCCCGGCCACAGAAACCGAGCTCGCGACATATTCTGCCTTTGTGATTTTCATAACAACTCCCGCAACGTTATTATGGGACAAAAATACAACAATTTTGCAAACGAATAGGCGTTGATTGATATTTTTGTTACCTTTATTTGGTGCAATTTTTTATGGGAGAATCGATATATACGCTGCAGCAGCTTCTGGGGCAGATTCGGGAAGTGATAAGTTCCGAATTTCCCTTTTCTGTGTGGGTGAAGGGCGAAGTGAAGGAGTTGAGCGTGGCCCGCAACGGCCATTGCTATCTGACTCTCACGGAGAACAATATGCTCACCGGGGCGCTGCTGGCACAGGTCCGCTGCACCATCTGGAGCTCGCACTACAGAAGCATAGCCACCCGCTTCGAACAGGAAACCGGGCGGGCGCTGGGAGGCGGCATTGCTATCCTGGCGCTGGCTTTCGTGAAGTATTCGGAGCAATACGGTCTCTCGCTGGATATTATCGATATAGACCCGTCCTTCACCGTGGGCGAGGCCTTCGCCGAGCGGCAGCGCACCATAGAACGCCTCACCAAGGAGGGGATGATGGACCTGAACGGGCAGTTGACGCTGCCCGAACTGCCCCGCAGACTGGCGGTTGTCTCTTCTGCAACCGCGGCGGGATACGGCGATTTTATGGACCATCTCCACAACAACCCCTACGGATTCAATTTCGTCAGCGAGCTGTTTCCCGCCCCTATGCAGGGGGCTGATGCGCCCGCGGGCATAATAGCTGCGCTGGATGCTGTCGCTGCCCGGGCTGCCGAGTTTGACGCGGCGCTCATTCTGCGCGGAGGCGGCTCCGCCACCGACCTGGCCTGCTTCGACGATTACGACCTGGCACTCAATATAGCCCAGTTCCCGCTGCCGGTTCTCACCGCAATAGGGCACGAACGGGATGTGCACGTGGCCGATATGGTCGCCTTTGAGAATGTAAAAACGCCCACGGCGCTGGCCGATTTCTTTGTGGATATCTTTGCTCAGGAAGATTACCGGGTGCAGATGCTCGCCGGCCGGCTGCAGATGGCGGTGCGGGGCAAGGTCTTGGAGCAGAAATCGCGCATCGACCGCAGCGTGGCGGCAGTCCGGGCCTCGGTGGTGCTGAAGGTCGCGGCACAGCGGGAAAGGATAAACCTGCTGGAATATAAGGTTAACGTGCTTAACCCCGCCGCGATTCTGGCAAAGGGCTTCACCCTTACCCTCAAGAACGGCAGGCGGGTCACCTCCGCAGGGCAACTTGCGGCAGGTGACAATATTACAATAGTGCTGGGCGACGGAAATGTAAAAGGAACAATTAAATAATATGGCAAAGAAAATGACATATAAAGAGGCCCTCGAGGCGCTCGAAAAGTTGGTTGAGGTGATTGAGAATCCCGACCATCCGCTGGATACAATCCAGGAGGAGGTGAAGCAGGCTATGCAGCTTGTGGACTATTGCAAGAAGTGCCTCGCCGGCACCGAAAAGGAACTGATGGATATAATAGATAATAAATAGGGTCGATGAATATGCTTTACGACAACGACGAGTGGCTTAAGCCTTACAAGAAAGCCATTGATGCACGCAAGAAACGCATTCTGGCGGCGCGCGAGGCCATTGCCGGAAAGGGCGGTTCGATTTACGGTGCGGTGAACAATCACCTTTGGTATGCACTTCACAAGGAGGGCGGCTGCTGGGTGTTTCGCGAGTGGGCGCCCAACGCGGCCCGGCTCTATCTGGTGGGAGACTTCAACGGTTGGAAACGGAGCGAGCGGTATGCCCTGCAACCGGTAGGCGACGGCAACTGGGAGCTTCGCGTGCCGGAGGATGAGATCCCGCACGGCAGCCTGTACAAGTGGTTCGTGGAGTGGCCCGGCGGCAGCGGAGAACGCATCCCAGCCTATGCGACACGATGCATTCAAGACAATGTAACAAAAGTGTTTTGCGCTCAAGCATGGCTTCCGGAAAAGCCATATAAGTGGCTCTGTGATAAAAAGATAAAAATTGACAATCCGCTCATCTATGAGACTCATATCGGTATGAGCGGCGAAGAAGAGGGGGTGGCAAGTTTCAACCACTTCCGGGAGAACGTGCTCCCCAGAATAGCCGACCTGGGCTATAACACAATCCAGATAATGGCGCTTCAGGAGCATCCGTATTACGGCTCGTTCGGCTATCAGGTCTCCAACTTTTTTGCCCTCTCCAGCCGCTACGGCACGCCGGAAGAATTCAAGGCGCTGGTGGACGCGGCGCACAAAGAGGGCATCGCGGTAATTATGGATATTGTCCATTCGCACGCCGTGAAGAACGAGGCGGAGGGCTTGAGCCGTTTGGACGGCAGCTACACCACTTATTTCCACGCGGGCGACCGGGGCAACCACCCCGCCTGGGACTCCCGCTGCTTCGACTACGGCAAGAGCCAGACAATGTTCTTTCTCCTGTCCAACTGTAAATATTGGATGGAGGAATACCACTTGGACGGCTTCCGGTTCGACGGCGTAACCAGTATGCTCTACCACGACCACGGCCTGGGCCGTGACTTCGGCGGCTACGAAGATTATTTCAACGCCGGAGTGGACGAGGACGCCGTGACCTACCTCGGCCTGGCCAACCTGCTTATAAAGGAGATGAATCCCTGCTCCATTACCATTGCGGAGGATATGAGCGGTATGGCGGGGCTGGCCGCGCCGGTGTCTGCCGGCGGCGTGGGTTTCGACTACCGTATGAGTATGGGTGTGCCCGATATGTGGATAAAGATAATAAAGGAGAAGGACGACCACGACTGGGATATGCAGGGGCTCTGGTACGAACTCACCAACAAGCGGGCGGACGAAAAAACCATAAGCTACGCCGAGTGCCACGACCAGGCGTTGGTGGGGGACAAGACCATCATCTTTCGCTTGATAGACAAGGAGATGTATTATTCGATGGATAAGGCCACAAAGAACCAGATTGTGGACCGCGGCCTGGCGCTGCACAAAATGATACGCCTGGTTACGCTGGCCACTGCCGGCAACGGCTACCTCAATTTTATGGGCAACGAATTCGGCCACCCGGAATGGATAGACTTCCCCCGCGAAGGGAACGGCTGGTCTTATTCCCACGCACGCCGGCTGTGGAGCATAAGCGACCGGGACGACTTGCACTACAAGGCGCTTCGCAACTTTGATAAGGATATGATACACCTCTTTGCCAAAGAGCATTTGCTCTCCAAGGGGCACTATTGCTGGTGCGCGGACAACACCTCCCAGATTTTGGCCTTCACCCGCGGAGAATACCTGTTCGTGTTCAATTTTAACCCGGAGCAGTCTTTCCCGGACTATGCCTTCCCCGTGCCGGAAGGAAGCTGGAAGATTGTGCTGGACAGCGACGCGGCCCGCTACGACGGCTTCGAGCGCAACGACGACACCGTGACGCACACCACAATGACAAACAGGCAGGGGAAACAGTTGCTGCAACTGTACCTCCCTGCCCGTACTGTAATCGTGCTTAAAAAGGTCTAGATTATACCTGCTATAATTTTATCTATTTCGTCCGGGTCGTAAATGTCCCTGGCTACCACTTCGCCATCCCTGTCAAATATGAACATAGTGGGGACGGAGTTGAGGTTGTACGTCGCCACCGCCGGGGAATTGATGCCCAGGCCGTCGTTCACGCATATCCAGGGCAGATTCTGGTTGCGGACAATGGATGCCCACGCGGCCTTGTCCACATCCAGGCAAATCTGGTAGATTTCGAACCCGCGGTCGTGGTATTTGTTGTAGACCGGCAACATCTCCAAATTGAAGACTTTGTGCTCGTCCTGGACAATGCTCCAGAAGGAGAGGAGTATCACTTTTCCCTCAAGCTCGCTAAGGGCGTGCGGGGCGCCGTTGACGTCGTTCATCTTGACTTCCGGGAGATTGACTACCGGGGCCTCGCTTACCATCTGGGCGAATTTATCTACTTTCTTGCGGTTTTCGATGGCTTTGGTAATGGCGGATACATATTCGCTCTTGGGATAAACCGTTGCCAGCGAGTCGCGAATCTTTTCGAATACGAATACGTCGGTAGGCTCCTGGAACACATAGAGCTGGTCGTTGAACTTTTGGAACAGGGCCGCAGCGGATGTAATAGAGTAGGGGTTTTCTATTACCTGGCGCAGCATAGCCCGCTTGTGATCTATATATACCTTGGAGAGCTGGAGATTCTCGTCTTCCGGCGCCTCGGCCAGAATCCGCTCCATTTTAGCGGTGCTCTCCGCCATACGGGCGTCCATCTCCTGCAGCAGGCGGCAATCTTCGGAACCTTCTACGCTGTAGCGGCCCAGAGTGTCGGCGCTGATGCTGATGCGGTCTCCCTTTGCGGCCACCAACCCTGCAAGTTTGGTCGCATTGTGGAAAAAGTAATAGAAGGCGGGGTTTTCGGCATCGTCCAGGGCTATTTTATATTTCAATTGCCCGTTGTCGTTCGTGCTGAGGCTGTCAACCAATGTCAGTCGGTTCAAGGCCAGCTTGTAAAGCTCGACATTGGTGGCCACTCCCTCCTTTAGAGCCAGATTCACGACCGCCGCAGGTTTGTTGCAGGAGGCCACCAGCAGCAGTGCAATGGCAGCGATAAACAGTTTCTTCATTTCAATTGCCTTATAGGTTGTTGAACTCGGCAGCTATGGCGCCTGCAATCTGGGCGAAGCGCTCCGGCGAAAGCTGCAGCTTGGCCTTGCGGAAATCCATATCGCTCTCGCTCTGCAGCGGCACCAGATGGATGTGGGTGTGGGGCACTTCCATACCCAGCACAGCCACGCCCACGCGCTTGCAGGGGATGGCCCGCTTGATTGCGACGGCCACTTTCTTTGCAAAAGCTGTGAGTCCTTGGTAGGTTTCGTCGTCCAGGTCAAATATATAATCGGCCTCCACCTTGCGGGGAATCACCAGCGTGTGCCCCTCGACCATAGGGTTGATGTCGAGAAATGCGAAGAATTCTTCGCTCTCCGCGACTTTGTAGGAGGGTATTTCGCCCGCGGCTATTTTTGAAAAAAATGTTGCCATAGCTTTACAGGGAGATTTCTACTATTTCGAATTTGATTAAGCCGGAAGGGACTTGGACGTCCACAACGTCGCCCTTGCGGTGTCCCAGGAGAGCCTTGGCAATAGGAGTGCCCACCGCCAGCTTGCCCTCGCGGAAGTTTGCCTCGCTTTCGCCCACGATGGTATATTCCATTGTGGCGCCGTTAGCCAGGTTTTTGATTTTGACCTTGTTGAGCATCTGCACCTCCTCGGTGTTTATCTTGCTCTCGTCAATCACACGGGCGGTTGCCAGGGTGTCCTGCAACTTGCTTATCTTGAGTTCCAGAAGCCCCTGGGCTTCGCGGGCTGCATCGTATTCTGCATTTTCGCTGAGGTCGCCTTTGTCGCGGGCCTCTGCAATGGCCTTGGAAATAACCGGGCGCTGGGCAATGGCGTCTGCCAGTTGCTGCTTGAGGTCGTCCAGGCCTTTTTGAGTCAAATAGTGAATTTCTGCCATAATAATTACAAAAAATTAAAGAATCCCCTTTTTAGGGGGACCCTTTTGGTCTTTTCAATACAAATATAGTAATAATTTGGAATACAGACTAATATTTTTCGTAGCCCGGCTTCAGTATCTCGGAATAGACAACCATTTTAGCAGGGTCGAAATCCAGCTCCAGTTCGCTTTTCTTGGGCGTTTCGGCCGCCGGCTTGGACTCTTGATGCTCGGTGGTCCGGATACCTTCTTCCCGGAGTCCGGAAGCAGCGTTCCGGGCTTTTGCCTTCCCGGATGCCGCTGCAGCTGGCTTGGGCTGCGGAGAGGCCTGTTCTACAACTATTTCCTGCTCCGGAGCCCGATCTTTCGAGACCTCTTTAAGCCACTCTTCAAAGCTTTTGCCGCCGGGCATACGGCGGTTGCCCGCGGGGGCTGCGGTATTGGCCTGTCTGGCCTTTTTCTTGGCTCCGATAACTGCTGCAATCACAATGAACAGCATCCAGAAGACAAATATCAGAACAGATTCCATAGCAGAACGGGAGGTTTATATTCCAAAGATATCACGGGTTGTGCGGATATCCAAATCCAGCTGGGCCTTGAGCGCCTCAATCGACTCGAACTTGCGCTCGTCGCGCAGTTTCTCGCAGAAATCGACCTTTATGTCCAGGCCGTAAATCTCCTCGTCAAAGTCCAGAATGTGGGTCTCGATAACCTGTGTGTCGCCTTTGCAAATTGTGGGGCGCACTCCTATGTTGCACACGCCGTAGTAGCTGCCGCCCTCCACGTGCACCTTAACTGCATAAACTCCGCGCTCCGGAATAACCTTGAGCGGTTCGTAAAGCTGCATATTGGCGGTGGGGTAGTTGAGGCGGCGCCCTATGCCGTTGCCGCTCACCACCACGCCGCTCAGGCGGTAGCAGTAGCCGAGCAGGGCGTTGGCCCGCACAATTCCGCCGGTGGCTATATAGTTGCGGATGTGGGTGGAGCTCACGGTGTCATATTTGTCGCTGACGCTGGCGGCCCGGATGGTCTCCAGGCCGAGCCCCGCGGCCACCTTGGCGATGTCGGTGGAGTAGGCTGGGTTGCCCAGTTTGTGGTCGTAGCCCACAATAAGGGTGGAGGCCCCTACGCGGTCTATCAGATATTCCTTAATGAAACTCTCGCAGCTTTGGCGGCTGAGTTCTTTGGTGAAATCTACCACGTGTACTTCGTCCACTCCGCAGGCTTTGAGAAGTTCCTTTTTCTCTTCGAGCGAATTTAGCAGGCGCAGATCCCGGGCATCCTGGCGCAGTATGCTGCGGGGATGGGGCCAGAAGGTAACCACGGCGCTCTTTGCCCCACGTTCGGCGGCTGTGCGGCAAAGAGTGTCTATTACCTTGCGGTGCCCTGCGTGGACACCGTCAAAGAATCCTGTGGTTGCTATTATAGCCATCTTACCAATTCAAAGTCCTGACGGTGAGCCATATCGGGGCTCTTTGCAAATATTCTGGTGGCAAACTGGTAGGTGCCGACCTTGCCCGGAGTGATGTTGGTGCGGTAGGTCGCCACGCAATCTTCAAAATTGACCACTTCGTATTGGTGAACTTCGCTTATGTGGTAGTTGCCCTTGGCGTCCTGCTCGGTGATTACGCACTCGATGCCTATCTCGTCCGGAGTGAGCCCTGCCAGATATACCTCAGCCTCGGAGTAGTGGTTTTCGCCCAGGCTGTAGCGCACGGCGCTGCCGTTGAGGTTGTCGAACCGGCGAATCTCGATGTCGGGCCAGGCGCGGTACATACGTTTCTTCCACTGGGCAATTTCGCGGGCCTTGAGGAAGTCCTTGGCCACCATCTTGTTATAACGCTCTGCCTGAGGCAGATAGTAGCGCTCCAGATAGTCTTCCATCATACGGTTGGTGGTAAAGTTGCAAGCCACCTGGGCAATGGTGTTCTTGATGTATTTAATCCACTCGGGGGAGTAGTCCTTGTCCCAATCTTTGTTGTAGAAAGCAGGTGCGATTTCGTTCTCGATAATGTTGTAAATCATTGCAGAATCGAGGTCGTCCTGGAAGGACTGCTTCTCGTAGGTGCGCTCCAGGGGCAGCGCCCAGCCGGCGCCGTCCTTGTAGCCCTCTACCCACCATCCGTCAAGCACGGAGAAGTGCATTACGCCGTTCATCACTGCCTTCTCGCCGCTGGTGCCGGAAGCCTCCTGGCGGCGGGTAGGGTTGTTCATCCAGATATCCACGCCCTGAACCAGCAGTTTGGCCACGGTAATGTCGTAGTTGGGTACGAACACAATCTTGCCCAGGAACTGCGGCATCTTGGAAATCTCCACAATCTGCTTGATGAGGTCGCTGCCCGCCTTGTCGGCCGGGTGTGCCTTGCCTGCAAAGAGGAACTGCACGGGGCGGTCGGGGTTGTTCACAATCTTGGCCAGACGGTCCAGGTTGCGGAACAACAGGGTGGCGCGCTTGTAGGTGGCGAAGCGGCGTGCGAAACCGATGGTGAGGACGTCGCTGCGCAGGGTAGATTTAATCTTGACAATTTGGCTGGGCGAATAGTGGGCGGTGGACTTGGTGTCGGAGAGGATTCTCTTTACATTGTCTATCAGCCGTTTGCGCAGCACGCTGCGGACGCTCCAAATCTCTTTGTCGGGTATCTTGTAAATGTTGCTGAAGCAAGATTTGTCGTAGTGGTGGGTAAGGAAGGCCTTGCCGAACACCTGTGCGTGGATGGCCTTCCACTCGGGTGCCGTCCAGGTCGGGTAGTGAACGCCGTTGGTCACGTAGCCCACGTTTACCTCCTCCGGCAGGTAGCCCGGCCACATTCCGGCCAGAATCTCCTGGCTCACTTTGCCGTGCAGCCAGCTTACACCGTTGATGCCCTGGGACATATTGGCCGCCAGCACGCTCATAGAGAATTTCTCGCCGCCGTCGTTTATATTGTAACGGCCCAGCCCCATAAAGGTGTGCCAGTCTATCTTCATACGGGCGGGGAACTGGCCAAAGTAGACGCGCATCATATCTTCGCTGAAGAAATCATGGCCCGCCGGAACCGGGGTGTGGGTGGTGAACAGCGAGCTGCTGCGCACAACTTCCAGCGCCTCGGGAAAGGTCAGGTTGTCGTTCTCTACGTACATACGGATGCGCTCAACGCCCATAAATGCGGCGTGGCCCTCGTTGCAGTGGTAAACCTCCGCTTCTATGCCCAGCGCCTTGAGGGCGCGGATGCCGCCGAAGCCAAGCAGTATCTCCTGCTTGAGACGGTTCTCCCAGCTGCCGCCGTAGAGTTGGTGGGTGATGGTGCGGTCTTCGGGCATATTCTCATCGAAGTCGGTGTCCAGCAGGTAAAGGTCGGTGCGGCCAACCTCCACCTTCCAAACGCGGATGTTGAGGTTGCGGCCCGGCAGCGGCACGTAAACCGTGAGCCACTTGCCGTTTGCGTCAAGCACCGGCTGGGCGGGCGATTCGCGGAAGTCCTGAGGGTCGTAAGAGGCCACCTGGTCGCCGTCGCCGGAAAGATACTGGGTGAAATAGCCGTATTTATAGAGCAGGCCCACGGCGGTGAGATTCACGCCCATATCGCTGGCCTCCTTGAGGTAGTCGCCGGCCAGGATGCCCAGACCGCCGGAGTAAATCTTGAGCGAGGTGTCCAGGCCGTACTCCATACAGAAGTATGCAATCTTGGGCGATTTGCGGGCCTCCTTGCTCTTCATATAATCGTTGAAGCGGTTGTGAACCTCCTTGAGGCGTGCCATAAAGCTCTTGTCCTGCTCCAGCTGCTTGTACTGGTTGAGGGAAATCTTGTCCAGCATAAGGATGGGATTGCCTTTGCACTCCTCCCAAATGGTGGAGTCGATGGACTTGAACAGATTAATGGCGTCGTCGTTCCAGCACCACCAAAGGTTCTTGGAGATGTCCTCCAGCGGTTTGAGGCGCTCCGGGAGGGAGCGGTTCACAACAATGTTGTTCCAGTTGGGGCGGTTGGCAATCTGCTTGCGGTAGCTCTGGTCGCCCTCCTCCTGCAGCAGGGGATATGCGCCGAACTTATCAATCACTTTCTTTATGGCCTCGTCGTAGGCGGTCTTGTAGAAGGTGATGTTGTTCTCCCATAGAGCCAGACGGGAAACCTCCTTGGCGTTGGCTGCGCAATTGGCGTAGTCGCTTTCTGACATCGCGGCAAAGCGCATAATGCACCCGGCAACGGAGTCCACCACGTCGTTGTAGTTGAAATCGTCGCGTTCAACTATCTCGATGCCGGTGGGGGCGGTTTCGCCCGCGTAGCGGTCCTTGACCCAGAGGCCGAAGCCGGTCAGGGTTGTGGTCACGGTGGGCACGTGGAAAGCGAGGGACTCCAGGGGAGTGTATCCCCAAGGCTCGTAGTAAGAGGGGAATACCGTCAGGTCGGCGCCCGAAAGCAGCTCGATGTAGGTCTGGTTGAAGATGCCGTCGTCTCCCTTGAGATAGCTGGGGACAAAGAAAGCGTCCACCTTGCTGCCTTCCGAGTTGTCCAGCCCTACCTCGCGCAGATGCCTGCGTACGCAGTCAAAGTCGTCCATAAGGTAGTGGCTGACATTGGTGGTGTAGTTGCCCTTGCCGGTTTCCAGCTTGTCCACAAGGTTCTTGTCGGGGCCGTTGTTGCCGCTGGGCACCATAATGAATGCTGCCACCTGCTTTGCAGGATTCTGCTTTGCAACCTTGGAGAGGGCGTCTATAAAGATGTTGATGCCCTTGGTTTCGTATTCATATCTGCCGCCGATCCATACTATTTCGGTATTGTCATTGTCGTAGTCTTTGCCGGACATTGCCGATGCTACCCGGAGCAGCAGATTGCGGGAGGCCGTGCGCATCTTGCCAAGCGCCTTTTTGTCCGGGGTAAAGCTCTCGGCGATGCCGTTCGGAGTCACCACGTCCGGCTCGCGGCGCAGCAAAATCTTGCACTCGCGGGCGGTGAGGTCGCTCACGGTAGTGAAAATGTCGGCGTTCAGGGCCGCGGCCTTCTCTACCGAGTGACGGTCGGTGACGCCATATTCCTTGGCCAGGGTGTCGCTGTCCATATTTGGCAGCTCCTTGTAGAACGGGATGTGCTTGCTGGCCATACAACGCCCGACGACGGTGGCGTGGGTTGTGAACACAGTGCCGATGGGCAGCCCGGCGTCCTTGAGATAGAGAATGCCGGCGCCCGCCATCCACTCGTGGAACTGGGCCACTATTTTGCTGGAAGAGCGTATATAATAGCGGGAGAAACTTTCGATGACCTTGCCGGAGGCGTAGCCGAACAGGAAGGCCTCGATATATTCCCAGTTGCCGTTGAGGGAATCGACGCCGTAGCGCTCCCAGGCTTCTGCAAATATCTTGTCTTTATTGGCAATGAACGATTTGAAATCGACCAGGATTGCCACCGGCTTGCCGGGGATGTTCCAGCGGCCGATGCGCACGCGCAGCCCTTCGTGGGCAGCGAGCTCTCTCCAAGATTTGAAGAGTTCGTTGTCTACTGTGAATTCGGGGTTCTGACGGGTGTGCATCCAAACGTCAGGTCCGATATGTATATGTCTGTCCTGGAGTTCTTCGCTAAGATTGAGTGCTTTTGTTGCAAGCACCGTGTGGATGCCGCCCACCTTGTTGCATACTTCCCAGCTGACTTCAAACAGGTAATCCGGCATCGTATTTATCTTTTTCATCTGTATCTTTTTGGTTTATTTTTTCTTGGTGTGGTTCTCTACGCGGATTTCGAAATCGCTTATTACGTTCATATAATTGATGAACGCCTCGTAGGGAGTGTCATAGGGGTTGAAATAGCTGTGTACGGCTCCGTCGCT